>JAAXHF010000403.1 GCA_012271025.1 Deltaproteobacteria bacterium
GTACGAACCCATGCTTTAGCACAGCAGGCCAGATCGTCAAAAGGTCTTGGCGTATTCACGAGACGAGCCGGGTTGTTTAAGGCGGTTGACGGACAGGGGCGCTTGTATTCATCGAAGGGCGGTTGAATCCACGATAGCTCTTCCTATCTGTACAGCTACGAGTTTTCTGCGCGCACCCTGGGGAGAATATACACCTCCATCTCGTCTTCGATCATCGCGCTCGCCGCCAGGCAGTGGTCGAGGACGGCCTCCTCGTCCATCTCGGGGGGAATAATGACCGCCAAGGTAAAGTCTTCATCTTCGTAGGGTGTCATGGGCTCGAGGCGCGCTTGAGGCACCCGTTCGTGAACGTCTTCGATAAACCGGGTCACAGCCAAAGCGAGCTGCTGGTCGTCTCGATGCGGGGTGCCACTCATGATGAAACTCCAGTCCTTCTCTGTTGGATTTCCCGACAAACCTGCTCGGCAATTTCAACGGCTCGGATGGCCGCTGCTTCGGTCACTGGCTTGATATCGTAATCGACATCAAGCCGCTTTTGATACAGCCATTGCAACGGACGGCGCAGATGCTCCAGACGCCCAGGACCGGTTCGCGGATGAGTGGGAACGAACCAGTAGCCACGAATAAAATGGGCGGCAATAGCCGCGTGTCGCCACTGGTTTGATTGCGGCGGCGCGCCCAAGGCTGCCCACATCGCCTGGTAGGCGCAATAGTATGCCCGAGAAATGGCGCTGGCCCAACGTCCTCCACGCAAAAGATGCTGCGCATCATCCAGTATCGCCAAGGCAGCATTAAGCCGGACGGTTTCCACACCTTCAGCCTACCATAACCGAAACGACTCTGTCGTCCGTTCGTCGGACACATTCGGCATTGGCCGCCTTATAGCAAAGAACGTCGGAAAACTTGATCCTGTACCGCGCCGGTGCTAGGCTCGGCTCACTTTTTCGAGGAGTCAAGACGATGAACGGTCCACACGATATGGGCGGCATGACGTGTTACGGTCCGGTCGAGCGCGAAGACAACGAACCGCTGTTCCACGCCGCGTGGGAGAGGCGGGTGTTTGCCATGACCATGCTGTCGCTCGGAGGCGTGGCCAATCTGGACGAATTTCGTCACGCCATTGAGCGCATGGACCCGGTGCACTATCTGTCTTCGAGCTACTACGAGCACTGGCTGGCGGCCCTGGAAACGCTGGCCGTGGAGAAGGGGGTGCTCACCGCGCAGGAGCTGGCCTCGGGCAGGCTCCAGGGCGAGGCCGCGAATGCCTCGGACCCGCTGCCGTCCGAGGTCGTCGCCCAGGTCGTCCGCCGAGGTGTTTCGGCCGAACGCGACAGCGGGCAGCTCACCCCGCGCTTCGCTCCCGGCGACCCGGTTGTGGCCCGCAATATCAATCCGGCCGGTCATACCCGGATGCCGCGCTATGTGCGGGGCAAGCCGGGCCGTATTGATCGCGTCCACGGCACCTTCGTCTACCCCGACACCAATGCCCACGGCGGCGGCGAACAGCCCCAGCCGCTGTATTCGGTTTGTTTCGAGGCTCAGGCCCTGTGGGGGCCCGATACGCCGCGCCGCGACAGCCTGTACATCGACCTGTGGGAAGATCATTTGGAAGCCGCGTGAGGACAGTCTTATGAGCAACGACCATCATACCGCTCCACCCGATCCCAGACTCGAAAAACACCACACGCCCGATCAGACCCAAGCCCTGGAAGAGCGAGTCGGGGCGCTTGAGTCCGTCCTGACCCAAAAGGGTCTGGTCGCAAGCGGAGCGCTCGATAAGATCGTCGAGCTGTACGAGAACGACCTGGGGCCGCTCAAGGGCGCCCAGGTTGTGGCCCGCGCCTGGGTTGATCCGGCCTATAAACAGCGGCTGCTGAGCAATGCCACCGCCGCCATTGAGGAGCTGGGCCTGGGAGGTTTGCAGGGCGAGCACATGGTCGTGGTCGAGAACACGCCGACGACCCATAATGTGGTCGTGTGTACGCTGTGCTCGTGCTACCCCTGGCCGGTCCTGGGCCTGCCGCCGACCTGGTTCAAGAGCGCGCCCTACCGCTCGCGGGCGGTGATCGACCCGCGCGGCGTGCTGCGCGAGTTCGGCCTGGAACTGGACGAGTCGGTCGCCGTCCGGGTGTGGGACAGCAGCGCCGAGATTCGCTATATGGTGCTGCCCGAACGGCCGAGCGGGACCGAGCAGCTGAGCGAAGAAGAGTTGGCCCGGCTCGTCGACCGGGACGCCATGATTGGCGTGACCACGGTGCGCTTCGACCCCGACCCGCAGTCGGCATGACCAGACCCGCCAAATCGACCATCGCCGAAATGCCCGGCCAGGCGTCACTGCCCCGCCGCAGCGGCGAACTCGTGTTTCACGCCGCGTGGGAACGTCGGGTGTTTGCCATGGCCGTGTCGCTGTGCGAGCAGGGCTATTACTCGTGGGACGAGTTTCGTGAGCACCTGATCGCCGAGATCGGCGCGGCCGAACGGGCCGAACAGTCCCAGCCGACGGGCCACCCCCAGCCCTACTACGAGAGCTGGCTGGCCGCGTTTGAAAAGCTCCTGGCCGAAAAGCAGATCTGTGTTCCCCCGCAGCGGTCGAACACCCGGGACGAATGAGGAGGACGCTGTGCAGAAAGAACCGTTCACGATTGAGGTGCCCCAAGACGTGCTGACCGACCTCCAGCAGCGGCTCAGCACAGCCCGCCTGGCCCAGGACTTTGCCAATGCCGGCTGGGAGTACGGGACCAATGGGGCCTATCTGCAAGAGCTGGTCGCATACTGGCGGGATACGTACGATTGGCGCCAGCACGAGCGGGAGATGAATGCATTTGCCAACTACAAGACGACAATAGACGGCGTTCCGATTCACTTCATTCATGAGCCCGGCAAAGGCCCCAAGCCGATTCCGCTGATTCTGAGCCACGGCTGGCCGTGGACCTTCTGGGATTTTCATAAAGTCATTCGGCCGCTGAGCGACCCGGCCGCGTTTGGCGGCGATCCGGCCGATGCCTTTGATGTCGTGGTCCCGTCGCTGCCCGGCTATGGGTTTTCCACGCCGCTGACCACCTCGGGTATCAACTTCTGGCGGACGGCCGACCTGTGGGTCAGGCTCATGCAGGACGTGCTGGGCTATGACAAATTTGCCGCCCAGGGCGGTGACTGGGGCGCGATCATTACCGCCCAACTCGGCCATAAGCATGCCGACAAGCTGATCGGCACGCATGTCAACCTCATGGTGCCGTTGTCGGTTTTTGTCGGCAGTCTGCCCGACGAGTCCCAGTACGGGCCGGGTGAAGAGGGCTGGTACGAGAAAAACCTCAATTTTTTTACGGCCGAGAGCGGCTATTCGGCCTTGCAGACGACCAAGCCCCAGACCCTGGCCTTCGCCCTCAACGACTCGCCGGTTGGGCTGTGTTCCTGGATTCTGGAAAAACGCCGGACCTGGAGCGATTGCGACGGACAGGTGGAAACACGCTTCAGCAAAGACGATCTGCTGACCACGATGATGATCTACTGGGTCACCCAGAGTTTCGGCACCTCGGCCCGCTACTACTACGAGGCTACCCACAATCCCTGGCAGCCGTCCCACGACCGCAGCCCGGTGGTGGAAAGCCCGATGGGCGTGGCGGTGTTCCAGAAAGAAGTCATCCTCATGCCGCGCAAGTGGGCCGAGCAGTATTACAACCTCAAGCGCTGGACCCTCATGCCCTCGGGCGGACACTTTGCCGCCATGGAAGAGCCGCAGCTGTTGGTTGACGATGTGCGGGCGTTTTTCCGCGACCTGCGCTAGAGAGGAGACAGCCGTGTCAGCCGAAGACCATATCGCCATCCAGCAACTGTTACACCAATACTGCCACGCGGTGGACCGCGGCACGGCCGACGACGTTGCCGCCCTGTTTCATGAGACCGCAGTGCTCGTGCCCCGCTATGAGAGCGACCGGCGCCACCAGGGCCGTGAGGCGATTCGCGCCTGGTACGGCGCATACATGAAAAACTTCCGGGCCAAGGTGCGCTATTTGCGGCACAAGATTGAGTCGCCGGTCATTGAGATTGCGGGCACGACCGCCACCTCGACGTGCTACCTCGACGCCGACTCCATCACCATCTCAAAAAACGAGCCCAACGTCGCCTTTGGTCGCTACGACGACGCGTTTATCAAAGACGGGGGCCGGTGGTGG
Source organism: Deltaproteobacteria bacterium (assembly GCA_012271025.1). The sequence continues at coordinate 4,173 of JAAXHF010000403.1, forward strand.
TTCAAGGAGCGGACGATTATTGTCTACTACTCGTATCCCGTATCGGCCTATACCGAGGGACGGGGAGCCTAGGCGGCGGCAAGAACCCTTCGACACCTTCGACAACACAGGCAATCGTGATAACAAAAGAGATCAAAAGGACATCACGATTGCCTCTGAAGGAGCATGCGCTACATGAAGACCGTTGTACTGATTAAACAGGTGCCCATGGTCTCGGAAATGACCCTCGACCCCGAGACCAAGACACTGCGGCGCGAAGGCGTGCGTTCCGAAGTCAGCTCGTTTGATATTCGCGCCCTGCTCAAGGCTGTTGAGCTGCGTGAGGAGGGCGGCGGAGAAGTGGTGGCCATGACCCTCGGCCCGCCCCAGGCCAGCGACGCCCTGCGGCACTGCCTGGCGCTCGGCGCGGACCGGGGGGTGCATATCACCGACCGCGCCTTTGTCGGCTCGGATACGCTGGCCACGGCCCGCGCCCTGGCCCTGGCCCTCAAGCGCGAGGGCTATGACCTCATCCTGTGCGGCCGCAACAGCACCGACGCCGAGACCGGCCAGGTCGGTCCCGAAGTGGCCGAGCTGCTCGATATCCCGCAGATCACCGCCGCCCGCAGCCTCGGTATCGACGGCGACACGCTGACCGCCGAACGAGAAACCGACAGCGGCTTTGACACGCTCGAGTGCTCCCTGCCGGCGCTGGTGTCGGCCACCGAAGACCTGGCGCCCGAGCGCTTTCCAAAAAGAGCCGAGCGCCAGGCGGCCAAGGACAAACCGATTCAAGCCGTGAGCGCCGCCGAGCTGTCCTCGGACCTGTCTCTTTTTGGCGCCTCGGGCTCGCCGACCTGGGTCGAGTCGGTTGAAACGGTTGAGGATATCCGCGACAAGCGGGTGCTGGAGGGCGAGCTGCCGGACCAGGTCAATACCCTCGTCGCCTTCCTGCTGGAGCGCGGCCTGTTTGGCACCTGGGCGGATGACGACGCGGCTGCCGGCGGACCGCCAGAACGCCGACCGGGCGACGGCAAGGCCGTCTGGGTGGTGGCCGAAACCGTTGGCGACGGTCTGCGGCCGGTGACGTTCGAGCTGCTGGGCAAGGCCAACGAGCTGGCCGCGAAATATAACGGCGAGGTCGGGGTAGTGCTGGCCGGCAGTGGCGTGGACCACCATCCGGCCAGCCTGGCCGTGCACGGGGCGGATGTCGTGTATGTGGCCGATCACCGCCGCCTCGCCGCGTACGCGACCGACGAGTATGCGGCCCTGCTCAGCACCGCCATTCGGGCTCACACCCCCGGTGTCGTGCTGTTCGGTTCAACCGCCATCGGTCGGGATCTCGCCCCGCGGGTGGCCGCCCGTTTAGCCCTCGGCCTGACCGGCGACTGTATTGACCTTGACGTCAACGACCACGGCCAGCTGCTCCAGTACAAGCCCGCCTTTGGCGGCAACATCGTCGCCCCGATCCTGTCCAAGACCACCCCTGAGATGGCGACCGTTCGGCCCGGCATGCTGAAGAAGGCCACGGCCAATCCCGCCCGTCAGGCCCGGATTGAGCTGCTCCAGCCGGACGGGGCAACCCCCGGCCGGGTTCGGCTGGTATCGCAAACGGGCGCGGATGCGGGCAAAGCCGCCGAGCTGGATTCGGCTGAGATTGCAATTGGGGTCGGCAAAGGCATTCAGGGCCCGGACAACCTGCCGGTGATTGAAGAGCTGGCCGCCGCCTTGGGCGGGGCGCCGCTGGCCGCCACCCGCGACATTGCCGACCTGGGCTGGCTACCCAGACAGCACCAGGTCGGCCTGACCGGCCGGGCGATTTCTCCCAAGCTGTATTTCTCTATCGGGATTCGGGGCGCCTTCGAACATACGGTCGGCATTCGCCGGGCCGGCACGGTGGTCGCCATCAACAAGAACCAGAAAGCGCCCATGTTCCAGAACGCCGATATCGGGATTATCGGGGATTACGCCGAGGTGGTGCCGCTGCTGACCGCCGCTCTCAAACAGGCCCGGCCAAAGACCTGAGCCCATGCTGCACAGCCGTCCGGCCTCCGGCTTCTCGCTGATCGAGGTCCTTGTTGCCGTCCTGCTCTTCTCGCTGCTGGCCCTGAGTATCGGGGCCAGCATCACCAACCTGCTGAGGGTAGACACCAGCAGCGAACGCCTCAACCGGGCAACCGTCCTGGCCCAGAACAAACTTGAGGAGCTGAGCGCCGGATTTGGCGCCCGCAGCGGCAGCGATACGCCCCAGCCCGGTTTCAGCCGAACCTGGAGCACCACGCCGAACCATCCTCCCGGCAGTACGGCGCGGGCCGAGGTCCACGTGTCGTGGCAGGATCCCCACGACCGCACAATTTCGCTGGCGACCCTGTTCGATGAATAAGCAATCCGGTGCCACCCTGGTGGAGTTGCTCGTCGCCCTGAGCGCAGCCGGGATTTTCAGCCTCGGTTTGTTTGGATTTCTGTTTGTGCACCGGACCCACCTGGCGGCCGGAGAACTCAGAATCAGCCTGCGCGAAGACGCTCGGCTGGCGCTCGATTTCATCGTCCGTGAGCTGCGGCAGGCCGGGGCGCGGCCGGTTGATGGTGCGTGCAGCGGCTTTCAGCGCCTGACGGCCGCCGAAGCGCAGCGGGTGGTCATGCAGTACGACTTTCGGGGCGACCGTGCCGGTCGGCCGCCCGACGGCTGTCCGGACGATCCCAGCGAGCGGGTGGTGTATCAGTACGACCCGGACCGCCAGGCCATCCTGCGCGCGACGGGCCGGCGTGGACGACCGCAGCCCTTCATCACCAATGTTCCGCCAGGCGGATTTGTGCTGCGCTACTATGACCGCACCAGGACTGAACTCATCCCCAGCCTCGACGCGGCGGGCCGGGCTCGTGTCCACGCGGTAGAGCTGACCGTCCAGACCAGCCATCCTCACCCCGACCGATCAGTCACCCAGCCCATCAGCCTCCAGCTGAGCGCCGTGATCCACCTGCCCAATCCCCCCTCGTGATTCGCATGTGGTGCCAGCCCCCGACATCCAGCGGCCGGGCTCAGTCTTCGGCCTGGATCGTGCAGCAACGCGGCTTTATCCTCATCTCGACCCTGCTCCTCATGAGCCTGCTTATTCCGCTCAGCCTGAGCGCTCTTACCCGGCTCCAGACCGACCTGCATGTTTCGCGCAACCTGCTGTCCAGCCTCCAGGCCCTGTGGATCGCTCGGGCCGGCCTTGCGGTCGGCAAAGACTGGCTCGAAAACAGCGGGCCGCAGACCGCTTTCCCGGTGAGCCTGGGTCCCCACCCGTTTGCCGACGGCAGCTATAGCGTCAGCATAGACAGGCTGGGCGGGGGCAGATACCGGGTGTCAGCCCTCGGCCAGGGCGCGGATGCGGCTCGGCGGCGTATTGAAGAAGTCGTCCACATTCCCGATTTTACCCCGGCCGGCGTTGTCACCAGCGACGGGGACGGACTCCACCCGGATTTTGATGACAACAGCGGCGGAACCGGCCGGCGTATTCCAGACTTCAGCATTGACGGCAGAAATCATGCCACCAGCGGTGGGCTATCGGCCAGCTGCCCGGCCATCTCCCCCTTTGCCACGGCGCGGTCGAGCGCCCACAGCGACCTGTTGGCTGCCCTGAGCAGCCTGAAGCGTGGCATTGTCGAGCGGGCCAACAGCTTCTGCCAGGCCGACGGCGGCAGCGCATGTACGCCGGGCTTGTTCTGGGTGCGCGGCGCGGACAGCCTGCCCCGTTTTCGTACCGACGCCTGCGAGGCAGCTGACCCGGACTGTTTTCTCAACCTCAAGCTCTCTGCCCCAGCCCTGCGGGCCACCGGCCTGCCGCCCGGACTCCACACCCCGCCCCCGCCGCATGACCACGGCCCCTTTGCTCCCGGACCAGTTTCGCTGGTCCGCCCGCTCAGTCCGCCTCAGCGCAACCACACGCGCAAGGCGCTGCTCGATATTGTGGACCGTCTGCCCGACCTGCCAGCCGAGAAACTGCTCTTCCTGCGCTCATCGCTGCTGGCCGGGACGCATACCTACGGAACGCCCGAGGCACCCAAGGTCACCTGGGTCGAAGACGGCGGGGGACCGCTCGACCTGGACGGCGGAGCCGTCGTCCGAGGCGCCGGTTTGCTTCTCATTTCGCGCGTTGTCCGGCTCGGGCGGGCCAGCCTCAACTGGCGTGGGCTTGTTCTGATTGTTGACGGCGGAGACTTGCGGGTGACTGACGCCGGGGCCTGCGGCCACATCCTGGGTGCGGTTGTGATTCGGGACAACGCTGTCCCAAACCAGAAGTTTGATCTGGACCGGGTCCGAGCTGGCCCGCGCTGTCGCCCGTTTACGGTCAGCTACAGTTGTGACGCGGTCCACCGCGCGCTGAATCTGTTCATGCGTACCGTCGCGTTTCGAGAGGGGTTCGATGAGTAGGACTGCGGCCACATCCTGGAGCAGGCGCGGCATGTCTCTGCTGGAGCTGCTGGTCGTCCTGGCAATCCTGAGCGTTGTCGGCGGGCTGGCCGTCGGGCAGCTTACTCCCCTCGTGTCCCAGGCCCGGTTCAACGCCGGGGTGCGAAAAATTGTCAGCGATCTGCAGCTGGTGCGCATGCGGGCGATTGCCCGCAACCACCGTTTCCGGGTCACGTTCCGACCGGACACCCAGGACTATATTGTTGAGGAGTCGCGGGCAGGGTCCTGGACCCGGCTGCACCTGCACAGTCATGATACGGAGCCGGCACCGGAAGCGCGCATCCCGCTTCCCGAGGGGGTACGGATCGTTGCGGTCAACTCGCGCGGGGACGTGATTTTTGTGCCGCGCGGGCATGTCGATGCCGGCATGACGCTGACCCTCAGCGCAGACGGGGCACAAGCGCCCCGCCGGATTATCATCAACCTGGCCGGTCGGATCCGCATAGAATAGAGCGGGGGCTTCTTCCTGCGCCTGATAGACCCGCGCACGCTCCACCGCGACAGCAGCAGAAGTTCCGTAGGGCGGATGAGCCGGAGGCATAAACCGAGCCTCGGCGTGTCGGCTAGAGCAAATTACGATCCTGTGTA
>JAAXHF010000020.1 GCA_012271025.1 Deltaproteobacteria bacterium
GCGTGTTGGGTGGTGGCTGGGACCCTGGTAGTGATCGTGTTTCCGTTGAACGTGATCCTGCAACGCCGGCGGCCCGAGGACCTCGGCTTGGCGCCCGACGGAGACCGCGCCCCACCCATCGCTCACGGTGAGCAGCGCCCGGCAGACAATATCGTGGACCACGCCTGGGCCGCGATCGACTGGACCCTGGCCCGCGCTATACGCACCTCCCGTTTCTGGTGGTTGGGCGCCGCTTTCTTCAGCAGCCTGTACGCCTGGTACGCCATCCAGGTGCATCAAACCAAATACCTGACCGATAGCGGCTTTTCATCCGAGGCGGCGGCCTTCGCCCTGGGCTTGGTTGGACTGACCTCCTGTGGCGGTCAGATTGGGCTGGGCCTGCTCTCCGACCGGATCGGACGTGAATGGGTCTGGACTATCAGCATGATGGGTTTTGTCCTGTGCTACGTCATCCTGCTCGGCATGCCCGAACAGCCCAGCCTGGCGCTGCTATACGCCATGGTCGCGGCCCAGGGTGTGTTGGGCTACGGCACGGTCTCGGTGTTCGGCGCCATTCCAGCCGAGATTTTTCAGGGCAAACAGTACGGCCGCATCTACGGCACGCTGACCATTGCCGGCAGCCTGGGCGGCGGGACCGGACCCTGGGTGACCGGCCTGCTCTTTGACCGCACCGGGAGTTATACGGTCGCCTTCTGGATTGCGCTGGCGTTTGCCTTCGTCTCCATTGGCAGCATGTGGATGGCCGGTCCGCGCAAGGTGCGCGTGGTGGCCGGCCAGGTAAAGCGCCTGGCCGCGCAGCGGGCTCTGGCGGAATAGAAGAAGCCGCAGAGCGATATTATTGGAGACGACAGACATGAGAGACCATTATGACTTCTCAAAAATGAAGGGACGGAAAAATCCATACCTCAAGCACCTCAAACAGCCAGTGACCATGCGCCTGGACCGGGACACGATTGCCTACTTTAAGTCTCTGGCCGAGGAAATAGGCATTCCATACCAGAGCCTCATTAATTTATACCTGCGTGACTGTGCCATGAATGAACGCAAACTCCGCATGAAGTGGGCTCCGTAGGTCTTCGCCTTCCTGGCCTGAGGGCGTTGGTTGACCATAGGGTATGTGAAGGTGTCGGTCGTCGGTCGGGTGAGTGAGAGTGCACTCTAACGGCTCAACGCACCGCCGTTATTTTGAATCGTAAAGCCGCCATCAACCACCAGCGTGGCTCCATTGATATATGACGCGGCCGGCAGGACGAGGCTCAGCGTCGCGTGGGCGACTTCTTCGGGGTCGCCGTAGCGTTTGAGCGGCACACGCCTCCGGGCAAAAATGCCTTTTGCCTTGTCCGGGATGGCGGCGGTCAGGCCGGTATGAATCGCGCCCGGACAAATGCAGTTGACGGTAACGCCCTGGGAGGCCAGTTCCACCGCCAGAGCCCTGGTGAGACCCATAACGCCGTGCTTTGCCGCGGTATAGGGGCTGGCAAAGGCGCTGCCGCCGACCGCTTCGGTCGAGGCAATATTGACGATTCGTCCGGCCCCGCTTTTTGTGAGATGCGGCAGGGCGGCGCGAATGAGACGCTGGTGGGCCGTCAGATTCACACTGAAACAGCGCTCCCAGACCTCTTCGTATCGGCTGCTCTGAATACGGGCGGAGGCATCGATACCGGCATTATTGACCAGAATGTCGAGCCCGCCGAAATGTTCGACGATCCGGGTCAGCGTGGGTTCGATCTCCGCGTCGTTGGCGAGGTCCAGGGTCCACCCCGTGGCCGTGCCGCCGGCTTGGGTAATCTCCTCGACGACTCGGGCAACGCCTTCCGCATTTCTGTCCAAAACGGCGACCCGAGCCTCTTCGTCGGCAAAGAGATGGGCGGTTGCCCGTCCCATGCCGCTGGCGGCTCCGGTCACCAGCGCAATTTTTCCTTTGATTGA
>JAAXHF010000404.1 GCA_012271025.1 Deltaproteobacteria bacterium
ATGCGCGGCCACGGCCTGATGCAGGCTATCGCCAGAGTCAACCGGGTGTTCCGGGACAAGCCGGGCGGGCTGGTGGTAGACTACCTGGGTCTGGCGCATGAACTGAAACGCGCATTGGCAACCTACACCGAGAGTGGCGGCACCGGAGAAACCGCGTTCGACCAGGGGCGGGCGGTGGAAGGGATGCTGGAGAAATATGAGGTCTGTTGCGACCTGCTCCACGGCTTTGACCGCTCGCAGTGGATCACCGGCGCACCGACCGAGCGGCTGGCCCTGCTGCCGGCGGCGCAGGAACACATTCTGGCCCAGGAGAACGGCAAGGACCGTTACCTGGCTGCGGTGCGAGAGCTGTCTCAGGCATTTGCCCTGGCCGTCCCGCATGAAGCCGCGCTGCACATTCGGGACGAGGTCGCGTTCTTTCAGGCCGTCCGGGCGGTTCTTGCCAAACGGGCGTCCGGCGATACCCATCCACAGGAAGAGTTGGACCATGCGGTGCGTCAGATCGTTTCACGTGCGGTGGCCTCGGAAGAGGTGCTCGACATCTTCTCCGCCGCCGGGCTGGAGAAACCCGATATCTCGGTCCTGTCGGACGAATTCCTGGCCGAGGTGCAGGACATGCCGCAACGCAACCTCGCGGTCGAACTGTTGCAGAAATTACTGAAAGGCGAACTCGCCGTCCGCCGCCGGAAAAACGTGGTCCAGGCGCGGTCGTTCGCCGAGATGCTGGAACACACCCTGCGTCGCTATCAGAACCGGACCGTCGAGGCCGCGCAGGTGATTGAAGAACTGATTCAGCTTGCCCAGGAGTTGCGCGAGGCAGGCGCTCGCGGCGAAAAACTCGGCCTGTCGGACGACGAGGTCGCGTTCTACAACGCGCTTGAAACGAACGACAGCGCGGTTCAGGTGCTCGGCGACGAAACCCTGCGCGATATCGCCCGCGAGTTGGTGAAAACCGTGCGCGCCAACGTGACCATTGACTGGACGCTACGCGAGAATGTTCGCGCCAACCTGCGCCGGCTGGTCAAGCGCATTCTGCGGAAGCACGGCTATCCACCCGACAAGCAGGAACGGGCGACGCGGACCGTGCTGGAACAGGCCGAGGTGTTGTCCGCAGGCTGGGCCGCCTGACCAGACGGTGAGCCGCGCTAGGCGTCCAGCCCGTACAGCTTGGCCGCGTTGCCGGCTACCATCTGATAGACCTCGCCTTCCGGCACGCCGAGAAAATCGTTCGTGACCTGCTCCTGGGAATACGGGAAGGTGCCCTCGGTGTGGGGATAGTCCGAGCCCCACAGCAGGCGATCCACTCCGACCAGCTCGCGGGTCAGAATGCCGGCCCGGTCGTCCTCAAAGGTGGCCCAGAACTGGCGCTTGAAATAGGTGCTGGGCAGCTCGTCGGTCTTGGGCTCCATCCAGTGCTGGTGATCCGACCAGTAGTGATCCATGGTCCGCAGCACGGACGCCAGCCAGCCGATGCCGCCCTCGGCCAGGACAAAGCGCAGGTCGGGATAGCGCTTGGCCACGGCTCCCCAGATCAGGCCCGTCATGGCCCGTTCCACCGAACAGATCTTGGTGTCCACAAAGGCCACCCCGAGCCCCAAGCGGTCGGCCTTGGTATAAAAGGCTTCATCGGTCCCGACGTGAAAGGAAACCGGCAAACCCAGCTCTTGCAGCGCGGCCCACAGCGGGTCGTAGCCCGGATCGCTATACGGGCTGCCGGCTATCTCGCACGGGACCGACACCGAGCGCAGGCCCTTTTTGGCGACCCGCTGGGCCTCTTCGATTGCCCACTCAATCGGTCCCTTCATCGGCAGCAGGCCAACCCCCAGCAGGCGGTCCGGGGCGGCCGCGCAGAACTCGCTCAGCCAGTCGT
>JAAXHF010000598.1 GCA_012271025.1 Deltaproteobacteria bacterium
TACCTGCCCGAGGCGCACACCGACTTTGTCTTCGCGGTGGTGGGTGAAGAAACCGGGTTGTGGGGGACCGGGCTTATCCTCGGCCTGTTTGTCGTCGTCGGTGCTCGCGGCATACGGATCGCGCTGCGCCATCCGCATCGCTTCGGTCAGCTGCTGGCTTTTGGCTGTAGCTTTCTGCTGGTCGGTCAGGCCGGCCTGAACATGGCGGTGGTGCTGGGCCTGCTCCCGACAAAGGGTCTGCCCCTGCCGTTTATCAGTTATGGTGGGTCGTCGCTCTTCATGGCGCTGGTCTATGTGGGTGTCCTGCTGGGCCTGTCGCGCGAGATTCGACCGGAGAACCAGATGCATGCCTAGGACGCCCACACCCAGACGGCTGCGGCTGCTGTTGGCCGCCGGGGGAACGGGTGGCCACCTGTTCCCGGGAGTCGCGCTTGCCCAGGACGCCCAGCGAAAAGTGGCGGCCGAGGTGTTGTTCGTCGGCACGCCGTACGGCCTGGAGGGGCGGCTGGTCCCGCGCCTGGGTTTTCCGCTGCGGCTCATTTCCGCCCAACAGCTGCGGGGCAGGGGCTGGTGGGGCGGGCTCCGGGCCGGCTGGGCAGCCCTGCGCGGGATCGGCTCGGCGTGGCGCATCCTGGGCGAGTTCAGACCCGATCTGATTTTCAGCCTGGGCGGTTATGCGTCCGGGCCGACGGTCGTGGCAGCCTGGCTGCGGCGTATCCCGTGTGTGCTGCTCGAGCCGAACGCGATTCCGGGACTCACCAACCGGCTACTGGGTCGTTTTGCGAGCCGCGTGTGTGTTGGATTTCCCGCCACCGTGGCCCGCTTTCCGGCCGGAAAAGCGGTCTATACCGGGACCCCGGTGCGCTGGCGGAGCGCCGAGCCGGCACCCGGACCTGCGGAGCCGAACAGCGCCGGGCAGACCAGACCGTTCGGCGTCTTAGTCCTCGGCGGGAGCGCCGGCGCTCGACGGCTCAACCAAACCCTGCCGTCGGCCTTTGCCGCCCTCGGCGTGTCGTCCGGCCAACTCCACATCGTGCACCAGACCGGACAGGCCGAGCACGCCGAGGTCCGCGCTGCGTATACTCGGCTTGGCGTTGAGGCCGAGGTGGTGCCTTTCATCGAGGCCATGGACGCGGCCTATGCGGCGGCCGATCTGGTCATCTGCCGGGCCGGAGCCATGACCCTGGCCGAGCTGACAGTCCTGGGGAAGCCGGCGATCTTTGTGCCCTACCCGTATGCGGCGGACGATCACCAGCGCGTCAACGCCGAGCAGCTGGTCCGAGCCGGAGCAGCGCTGATGATTCTGGACGCCGAGCTGAGCGCGGAGCGGGTTGCGCAGGCTCTCGGCGGCCTGATGCGTGAGCCGGCCCGCCTGCACGCCATGGCCCGGGCGGCGGCGGCTTGCGGCCAAGCCGATGCGACGACACGGGTGTTGCGCGAGTGTCTGGCCTGTGTTCCGGCCGCAGTCCAGCTCGCGACCGGAGAAGCGGGGCGCTCATGGGCGAAAGAACACTGACCACGGGTCTCGGCCGGCCCGGGAATGGGCCGGCTGGAACGCTCGGTCCCCAGGGACAGGTGTTGTTTGACACCAACCGCCATATTCATTTTGTCGGCATCGGAGGGATCGGCATGAGCGGCATTGCCGAGCTGCTGCTGAATCTGGGCTATCAGGTCAGCGGTTCGGACCAGGTCGAGTCGGACACGACCCGTCGCCTGACCCGCCTCGGGGCTCACATCGCCTATGGACATCGGGCTGAGCACATTGACCTGCGGACCGACGTGGTGGTCATCTCGTCGGCCGTGAAGTACGCCAATCCAGAGGTCAGCCGGGCTCGGGAGCTGCGCATTCCGGTCATCCCGCGGGCAGAGATGCTGGCCGAGCTCATGCGTCTCAAATACGGGATTGCGATTGCCGGCACCCACGGCAAAACCACCACCACCTCGCTCGTGGCCAGTGTCCTGGCCCAGGCCGACCTGGATCCGACGTGTGTAATCTGCGGCCGCCTCAACGTTGTCGGCTCGAACGCGCGCCTGGGACAGGGTCGCTTCCTGGTGGCCGAGGCCGACGAGAGC
>JAAXHF010000705.1 GCA_012271025.1 Deltaproteobacteria bacterium
CAGGTCCTGATCGACTCAGAACAGACGACCCTGGCCGAGATTGCCGCCAACCGACAATTTGCCCTGACTCACAACGGCAGCGAAGACGGGCGGATTCGGCCCCAAATGGCCCCGCATGCCACGGACACGCAGACACCCAAGACGATGGCGGCCATTCTGGCCGCAGCCAAAGAAATCGGTAACGGGATTCATATTCACCTCTCCCAGCGCGCCCAAGAGACACAGACCGTCCAGCGGGTCTGGGGCAAACGGCCGGCCGCGTGGTTGGACGAACTGGGCTTTTATTCCGAGCGTATTTTTGGTGCCCACCTGACCGGAATTGATATCCAGCACGACCTGCCGTTTTTGGCCAGCAAGAATCTGACCTATGCGCACTGTCCTTCAGGCAATGGCGCCGGCGGCAGCAGTGGCACGCAACCCTATCCGGAAGCGCTTGCCGCTGGCGTGCGCACGACGATCGGCATCGATACCCATTCAAACGACTACATCGAAAACCTGAAACTCGCCGTTCTGTACGGCCGGGCGCGCGCCCGGCTCTTACACGAGAGCAGCCCCGTTCCACTACACCCACCGACCATTTGGGATGCCGTCCACGGCGCAACCCTGGGCGCCGCTCAAGGGCTCGGACGAGAGGACCTGGGCCGTCTTGCGCCCGGCGCCAAAGCAGACCTGTGTACGGTTGATGTCAGCGGCTTTCTGACGGGGACCGGAGCCGTACCGCCCGAACCCCTCAACAATCTGCTCTACGCCCATGGCCTGAGCGTGCGGCATGTGATGGTTGACGGGAAATTCCAGGTTTTTCACGGTCAGTTTGTGAGCGATGACGCCGCGCGGGTGCAGCGCCAGGGTGGGGCCGTCGTCCAAAAAATCTGGGCTCAACTGCGGGATGAAAAATGGTTCACCTGAACTCGCTAGCCGTCCTGTCCGACTCCGGCGGGCAAATTGCCTGGAAACAGGGGCGGACGCGGCCGAGCCAAACGGCCAGCAAACTGGAAATCAGGAGCTGACGGCTCAGCGGGAACAATAAGGGGAGGGAGCTATGCGCGACAATTCCCA
>JAAXHF010000703.1 GCA_012271025.1 Deltaproteobacteria bacterium
ATCAGGATACCGAAGACGATCATCTGACTGGCGAGCAGGATTCTGAAGACCCGAACGCGGCCGATCCGGTCCGAGAGCAAGCCCCAGAACAGCCGCCCTACTCCGTTACACAGCGAACTGACGGCGATCAGTGTCGCTCCATACTCGGCCAGCGTCGCCGGCTCCACCGAGGGGTCGGCCAGTCCCCACACTTCCTGCAGAAGTTGCGACTGAAAGCTGATGACGGAGATGCCTGCCGCGATGTTGAAAAAAAAGACGATCCACATGAAGACGAACTCGGAAGACCACAGATAGGACGTCACCGTATCGTTCGATTCCGGCTCATCGTGCCGAGGACTTGTACTGACAGGTTCGCTCCCGGCCGGAGGATCGCTCAAGGCCAGGCTGGAAGGCAGCAGGATGCACGCAAAAACAAGCCCCAGCCACAAGAAGATCAGGGCCAGGTCTCCCTCGGTTCGGAGAATCAGAAAGGGCGCCAGGCCCTTGCTCAAAATCAACGCCCCCACCCCGAAACCCATCACCACAATACCGGTCGCCAGGCCCTTGTAGTCCGGAAACCACTTGGCTGCGGTAGCGACCGGCGTCACATAGCCAAGCCCGATTCCCGCCCCGCCGATCACGCCATAGCCGAGATAGAACAGCCCGATGGAGTCCAGGTGCAGGGCCAGACTGGCCACAAGATAGCCGCTCGAAAACATGGCGCTGCCGACCAGCGCCAAGCGTCGCGGCCCGAACCGCGGCAGGGCTGCGCCCGCCCAGGCCGCAGCGGTGCCCAAGGAAAAAATCGCGATACTGAAAGCCCAGGCCGTTTCCGTAAACGACCAGCCGAGCTGCCTGACGAGGAGCGTTTGAAAGAAACTCCAGGCATACACCGTCCCGAAGCACAGCTGCAGGACGACGCAGAACAGGGCAATGATCGAGCGCGGGAGCCGAGCCTGTGGTTTCGCCATTCTCACTCCATCGCCTCGAATTTTCCCGTGCCATCCGCCCCGCGCCGCGCCGTCGAAACTCCCGTGCGGACAGCGCTAACTCTCGCTTCCGGGCGGTGCCGCCCGCTCCTCGCCCTCGACAACTGTGCGCTCTGCCAAGCCTTGGCTTCCGGGCGGTGCCGACTGCCCCTCTTCGGCATCCCGGCCCTGGGCGAAATAGAGGAACAGGCGGGCCAGTTGGCCGACCTCGTCGTTTCGCCCCAGGAGCTTGTCGTCCGCCGCGCCCACGCCATCCCGGCCACGCGCCAGCTCCACCGCATAGGCCAGCAGGTCGCCCAGCGGCTTGGCCGCCAGATTGACGAACCAGATGGCGGCAAAGACGCCAACAACCAGGATGATCGAGATCAGATACACCTGGCGCCCAATCGCTCTTTGAATTTTCAGCGCAATCAGACCCGTGTCCATGCCGACATGAACGGTGCCGGCAACGCCGGCCAGAAT
>JAAXHF010000503.1 GCA_012271025.1 Deltaproteobacteria bacterium
AAGCGTCTGCAGGAGGAGATGTGCCGTCAGTTCCACGACGCCTACGGTCAGCGAATCATCGTGTTCCGGCCCGCCGCCATCGCCGACAGCAAACTTGGCACCTACCGGGAGGGCACCCCCGCCGCCGGCACGGACTGGGTCTGCCGCCACGATCTGGCCCAGGCCTGTCACCTGGCCCTGAAAGCCGAGGCCATCGATTTCGACATCATGCACACCGCCGGCCATCCCGAGGCGGACAGATACTGCAACGTGGCGCGGTCCCGCGAAATACTGGGCCTGGAATACAAAGGACAGCTGACCACCCCTCAGTAGCCTGATTAAAACCCCTGTTGGCCGCGCATTTTCCCCGCCTTTCCACCTGGCCTGCGCCCCCGGAGTTTTCAAGCTCGATTTAGATCGATGGCCTCAAAGCCTGTACAAAGCGAAAGGAGTCTTGTCATGAGCCCAAGTCTGCGGCTGCTTTCAATCGGCGCCCACCCGGCCGATATCTTCGACCAGTCGGGTGGCACCATGGCCCACCACGTAGCGCGCGGCGACTGGGTCGGCTGCGTGGTCCTGACCCATGGAGCCCGGGTACACGACAAGGTGATCAGCAACGACATGTTCCACAGCGAGGAGGTGCCGGACCAGGTGGAGCTGGAGGGCTTGATGGCCGAGCGTGCGGACGTCAAGGCCGAAGAGGTGCGCCGGGCCTGCCGCATCCTGGGCGTCGAGCACATCCATTTCTTCGGCGCCGACGACGCCGTGCTCCTGGTCACCGAAGGGGAGGTGCGCCGCCTGGCGCGGCTCCTGCGCCAGCTCAAGCCCGACATCGTCCTGACCCATTTCCCCAAGGAAGGCGACGGCCTGACCAACCCGCACGCCATCGCCGGCCAGATTGCCCTGCACGCCGTACAGCTGGCCCAGAGCGTGGACCCAGGGGACCGCACTCCCCCCCACCGGGTGGCCCAGACCTTCTTCTTCGGCACCGGCGCGGCGGCCTTGCCGCGGTCCGTCTGGGACTCGGAGGGAGGCTACTACAACGAGGTTTTCATCGACATCACCGACGTGGTGGACAAGAAGCTGGCCGCCCTCGACTGCCTGGTGAGCCAGGGCTACGGCGGCGCGTACGCGCGCAAGCGCATCGAGACCAGCGACGGGGCCTTTGGCTCGGCCGGCCAGTGCGCCTATGCCGAAGGATTTATCCGCGCCAGCTCCGAGACCCACTACTACCTGCCGCTCACCGAACGCGCTCTGCGCGCGGCGCGTTCCTCGGACCACGAGAACATGGAACGACAGTCCCAACGCATCCAGGTCGACTGAGAGCCAAGCCACGGCCCCAGACGCGCGCCGGCCAGCGGGGGCGGTTTGGTGGTGCGGTGGGATCTCCACCCAAAAAAAGGGGCAAAAAAAGCGTCGGCCTACTTGACCAGCCCGCCCGAGGCCCTTTATACTTCCCACGCGGGTTGGCAAAAAAAACTTGTGAAACGCAAAAATAATTTGTATCTCATAGTGACCGGTTTCGCATTACCAGGTCCCGCAGTCGCATCCAAGAACAGGGGAGGAGAAAGATGAACAGCGAGCTTAGTTCCCTCACTGTCATATTTACCGAGTTCTACTACTGGCTGAC
>JAAXHF010000610.1 GCA_012271025.1 Deltaproteobacteria bacterium
CTGATCGCGATCTTCATAATCACCGTGGCCGCCGCCGAGGTGGGCCTGGCCCTGGCCATAGTCCTCAGAATGTACCGGAATCGCTCCACGGTGAACGTGGACGAGATCAACCTCATGAAGTGGTAGCAGCACCCTTGCATAGCTCGACCCGACAAGCAGCGCCGCCCGTGCCGAATTTGGGCCGCGCCACAGATGTAGGCAAGGCGCCGGGAGCCATTGGCTGATGCAGTGGGCCTGGCTCATCCCCATCTTGAGTTTCGCCGCCGCTCCGGTCATTGTGCTTATCGGGAACCGGCTGCCTTCCGTGTTCAAAATACCCGGGAGCGCCTTGATTTCCATCTCGGCCATTGCCGCCGGCTTCGTCTTCTTCTGGATCGTCCTGTTCGGCTGGCTGGACGCATCCACCGCAACGCAACAGTGCTACACCGCCGTCGGGACCGAGGCGCTGACCTGCAACTACGAGCGGGTATGGTTCAATGCCGGACCGCCGGGGGCCGAGGACAGCGTGACCCTCACGTGGGGCTTCTTTGTCGACCCGGTCACCATTGCCATGCTGGGCCTGGTTACCTTCGTCGCCCTGATGGTGCAGATATATTCCCTGGGATACATGCACGGCGACCCGCGCCTGAACTGGTACTTTGCCGTTCACGCACTGTTTGCCGCCTCGATGCTGACCATCATCCTCTCTGACAGCTTCCTATTGCTCTACGTGGCCTGGGAGCTGGTGGGTGTCTGTTCCTACCTCCTGATCGGCTTCTGGCACGAGCGTCCGGCGGCGCGGGAGGCGGCCAAGAAGGCGTTCATCGTCACCCGGATCGGGGACGTGGGCCTCCTCATCGGGATACTCCTGTTGTGGCGCGAGGTCGGCAGCTTCAGCATGACCGCCGCCTTCGATGCCGTTCACAGCGGCGCCATCAGCCAGGGGACCGCGACCATCGCCGCCCTGCTTCTCTTCGCCGGAGCCGCCGGGAAGTCGGCCCAGTTTCCCCTCCATGTCTGGCTGCCCGATGCCATGGAGGGCCCCACGCCGGTCAGCGC
>JAAXHF010000468.1 GCA_012271025.1 Deltaproteobacteria bacterium
TCCTCAATCTCCTTGTCCCCGTAGCCGACCAGTTCCCTGAGGATTTCCTCGGTATGCTGGCCAAGCTGCGGCGAGGTCTTCACCTCGACCGGTGAGTCGGACAGCTGTAGCGGGCAGCCGACGGTCTTGAAGCTCCCACGTTGCGGGTGCTCGACCTCAACCAGCATGCCCCGTGCGGCCAGCGACTCATCCTCCAGCAACTCGCTCATGTCGAGAACCGGGCCGCATGGCACGTTGACCTCGTTGAGGAGCTGCATGGCCTCGTACTTGGTGTGTTGCTGGGTCCATTCCTCAACCATGGCAAAACACTCGTCGAGGTGGGGCAGGCGGGCCTCCGGCGTGGCGTAATCCGGATGGCCGACAAGTTCAGCGCGTCCGATCAGTTTCATCAGCGGTTCCCAGACCTGAGCCTGCATCACGACATAGATGTAGTCGTTGGGGCCGCCGGGCCGACATCTGAGCGCCTTGCCCGGATGGCCGCCCCCGGACGCGTTGCCGGAACGCGGCACCGCCTCGCCGAAGGGTTTGTGGGGATATTGGGGATATTCCTTCAGGGGACCCTGGGCGAGCCGTTGCTGGTCGCGCAGCTTGACCCGGCACAGGTTCAGCACGGCGTCCTGCATGGCCACCTCGACCCGCTGACCGCGTCCGGTTTGCTCGCGCTGAAAGAGGGCTGCCAGCACGGCGGCGACGAGGTGCATGCCGGTCCCCGAATCCCCGACCTGGGCGCCCGTCGCGGTCGGCGGGCCATCGTCCCAGCCGGTTGTGCTCATGGCTCCGCCCATGGCCTGAGCGACGGGCTCGTAGGCCTTGCAGTCCACGAACGGACCGGAGCCGAAGCCCTTGCCCGAGGCATAGATCAGGCGTGGATTGATGGTCTGGATGACGTCCCAGCTGAAGCCCTGGCGGTCCATGGCGCCAGGAGCAAAATTCTCCACCAGCACATCACACACCTCGATAAGCTTGCGGAAGATGGCCCGGCCCGTGTCGGTCTTGGTGTTGATGGTGATGCTGCGCTTGTTGCAGTTAAGCATGGTGAAATACAGGCTGTCGACGTCGGGCAGGTCGCGGAGCTGCTGGCGGGTGATATCACCCCGCCCCGGCAGTTCGACCTTGATGACATCGGCACCCAGCCAGGCCAGGATCTGGGTCGCAGAAGGCCCCATCTGGACGTGGGTCATGTCCAGAACACGGATTCCGTTCAAGGCTTGTCCCATGCGTTTCCTCTGGGTTACGACCGAATAAAATCCCGGACCAACCCTGAGACACGGCCTAGCTGCTCCAACTGGGGCAGATGACCGGCCTGTTCGATCATTGCAATCTGCGAGCCGGCAATCCGACTGCCAAACTCCTGGGCGTAGACCGGGGGCACGAGCTTGTCGTCGTTGCCCCACACGATCAGGGTCGGCGACACAATCCGATGGATACGCTTCTTGAGCCCCTTATCCGGGATCGGCCAGATAAATTTTCCGGTACAGGCCAGGGCCCAGGTGAGACGAATCTGGGCGTCCTGGGCGGCCCGCTCGTCCTCGGGCACGTGCAGCAGCTGCTGGGCGAGCGGACTGCTGGGGTCGGAGAAGGCGGCCTGGACCACCTCTTCCATGGGCAGGATCATCCAGTTCTTGACCGGGCTGTCGTCCCGCCACAGACCGACCGGACTCAGCAGCACGAGTTTGCCGACCCGCTGCGGATAGCAGGCCGCAATCTCGGCCCCGACCATCCCGCCAAACGAATGGCCGATGAGCGTCGGGTTTTGCAGGCCGAGCTGCTCGAACAGCTCGTCGTAATACAGCACCAGATCCCACAGATTATCCAGGGCCTTAATGCCGTCCGGGTCGCCCGCGGTGGTGCCGGGATGCTCGGGCGCGTAGACCGTGAAATGTTCGGCCAGCCCGTCCAGAAACGGGTCCCAGTCGAGCCCGTAGGCGCCGTGCAGGAACACCACCGGCGGGCCGCTGCCGGCGATCTGAACTTTCGGCTTGATCTGGTCTTTCCAGACGCTGACGCTGCGTTCTTGGACTGCCACCATGTGTCCGTCTCCTTACAGCGCGGCCAGCGTAGACTGGCGTTTGGTGCGCAGCTTTTCCGGCCACCAGTGGTTCTCCCACTCAGCGTCCCAGGTGTCGTGGATGTGGGGCATGACTTCGCGTGTGAACATGTCGATGTTCTTGAGGGTCAGCTCGTGCGGCATGGAGCCGATGTGCAGCAAGACCATCAGGTTGCCGATGCGCAGCTTCTTGATGGCGTCGGTCAGCAGATCGCGCACGGTGGACGGGCCGCCGGCAATCACAAAGCCCTCATCGACAAAGTCCTTGAACTTCCAGTTGGGAATGTCATCCAGCTTGTCAAAATAGCTCTTGAAGATGCCCTTGCGGACGTTGTTTTCCAGGCTCCGGTAGTCCTGATGGCCGGGCGGGAAAAAGAATTCGGCCGGGATGTGCAAGGACTTGTTGTAGAAGTACTGCATGTGCTTTTCGTACAGCTGTTCGGCTTTGGCGTCGGATTCGGCCACGGCCACCAGTTGCAGAAAACCGGCCCGGAAAGGGTTGGGTTCGATGCCGCGCTCGTCGATGAACTGCCAGAAGCCGTCCATCACGCCCCGGCCGGCCTTGGGCCCGTAATAGCTCAAAAAGCAGTAGCAGTGGTTGTGCTGGGCGGCGAACTCCCAGGTGCTGAGGCTGCCCAGTCCCGGCACCCAGACCGGCGGGTGGGGCTGCTGGATGGGCCGCGGCCAGACGTTGACCATGGGCAGCTGGTAGTATTTGCCGTTCCAGGCAAAGATGTCCTCGGCGGTCCAGGCTTTGAGGATCAGGTCGTGGGCTTCGTAGTAGCGCTCGCGCTGCTCGATTGGGGTGATACCCGCGCACAGGGTGGCGTCCATGGCCGTACCCAGCGGCATGCCGGCAACCAGGCGGCCGCCGCTGATGGTATCCAGCATGCCGTATTCTTCGGCCACCCGGGTGGGTGGGTTGGTCGTCGGCAGGGTGGAGCCCATTTGGACCACCGCCACGTCCATGCCGTTGGTGGCCCGGGCCATGACTGAGCCCATCAGGTTGGGGTTTGGCATAAAGCCATAGGCGTTCTGGTGATGCTCGTTTACGCATATGCCGTCCATGCCGGCTTTTGCGGCATAAATCAGTTCATCCAGCGTCCAGTTGTAGTATTGGCCGACCTTTTCGGCATCGCCCAGTTCGGTCCAGGGCGGATCGACCCAGACGGAGTGGTAGCGCTGTTCAAAATCGTCCGGCAGGTCCCGGTAGGGCATCAGGTGAAACATGGATACCTTCATGGCGAGCCTCCTTTGGCGGTGTCGGCTAGACCATACCAAGTGTGTCGTGTCTTGACTAGGCGCGCTTCAGGCCACAGCCGTGCAGGGCTGCACTTCTCGGGCGACTCGGGCACCGATTGCGTCCTCGGCCACATCCATGTCGTAGCGGCTCTGGAGGTTCAGCCAGTAGCGCGGACTCTGCTTGAAGTAGCGTCCCAACCGCAGGGCGAGTTCTGCCGTAACGGGACGTTTCCCGTGGACGAGATAGCTGATCCGCATGGCGGGCACGCCAATGTCTCGGGCGAGGCCAGCCTGAGTCAGGCCGAGTTCGTCCAACAGTTCTTTGAGGTAGA
>JAAXHF010000345.1 GCA_012271025.1 Deltaproteobacteria bacterium
GGCGTACTTCATGCCCAGAAACACCCCGGTTTGATTGATGGCAATGACCCGATTCCACAGCTCCAGGTCGGTTTCTTCCAGTTTTTCGATCGGAAAAATCCCGGCGTTATTGACCAGAATATCCAGCCTGCCGTAGCTGGACAGCGCCGTCTCGACCGCCGCCTGCCAGTCTTCCTCACGGGTGACATCGAGCCGCACCCCGGTCGCCCGGTCACCCAACGCGTCCACCACCCGACCCTGCTCTTCGAGCAGGATATCGCCGAGCACGACGTTTGCCCCTTCGGCCACAAACATGCGCGCCTCGGCCTCTCCCTGTCCGCGTGCCGCCCCGGAAATCAGACCAACTTTTCCTGCGAGTCTTCCAGCCATGGATCGTGCTCCTTTCATCGGACGGCCACGGGGGCTGCCCCTCCGGCAACGAACCATAGCAAAGAAGTGGGCCGGCTTCCAATCCATACCGGTCAGGCTAGGCCATGCCCGTTCGATTGAGCCGGACTTTCTTGTGTTG
Organism: Deltaproteobacteria bacterium; assembly: GCA_012271025.1. The sequence goes on from JAAXHF010000345.1 coordinate 509, forward strand.
ACTCTTTTCCCCTTGTGGTGAAATAGTACTCGGTAGGACTCATAAGGAGGTAAGATCTATGGCAGGCAACCTCGCCCACCAGCAGGATACATATAGCGTTGAAGAACTCGCTGCGGACGTAGAGGCTGTTGTCGCCCGCGACACCGAACAGGCAAAAATCGTTCCCCAACTCGAACCCTTGTTAGCCCGATTTCTGGCTGCGGGCACCTTGCCCGAGCAGTACTGCCAACCGGCTGCCGGACGGACGGCCAGTGCCCATCAAAATTTTAGCCTGTATCGCCTGTATCGCGGAGCGAATGATCGTTTCAATATCATGGCCGCAATCTGGCCCGCGGGCGGCGGCAGCGGCGTACACGATCACGCCGGAAACTGGGTTGTCGAAGGCGTGTATCGGAACACCCTGCATACCGTCCGCTATACACGCCAGGACGACGGTAGCCGGCCCGGCTATGCCGAACTCCACGAGACGGCGGCTCTGGACATGTATCCGGGCGATGTCGCCCACGTGCAGTACCCCGACGAGGTCGTTCACGATTTTATCAACTCCAGCCAAGAGCCGACTGTCAGCGTACATATCTACGGCGGTGACATTACCAGAGAGACGCTGAACTATTTCGACCCCGCCGCCAATGCGGTTGAGGCGGTCGCCCACGACCTGAGTTACGATAACGAGTGAGCCCAGACGCCCCATCGGGGCGTCTCTCCCGGACCGACAGGGCAGACACTTGTGTCGCCTTCGTATCTCGCCCGTCCAGGGCTGCGGCCGGCAGGACGGCCAGATCGTCATAGTCGGCCTGGGCGCTGCTGCGGGTGACATCCGAATCGGTCAGAATCGCCACTCCCTGGACCTCGCCCGGGGCAAAGCCGAACAATTCCTTATAGTCCTCATAAAAGTTCACCGTTTCCTGACGCCAGGCCGGACTGTCCGGCGGCCCGCTCTGGAGCACGACGACCTTGCCCCGCCAGTAATTGGGGCTGGTGAAGGTGCTGCCGACCGGCAGGGTCGTGCTCCAGACGTATTTGATGGCCCGGGGCATAATCCGGCTGTCAAACACCACGTACACCGCAGCGGCCGAGTCATTGGTCGGTTTGGCGCGCTCGTCCCCACCGCTCGGCAGCCGGGCGACCCGCCAGCGCCAGCGCAGCACCGGATACTGCTCGGGGCCGAACTTTTTGGTCAGCCCGATCTGAATGTCTTGCCGCTCGGCCGAGGCGCGCAAAAAGCGGTTGCCCGCCTCCTCTTCGGCAACCCGATAAATTGTTCGCGCCTCAGCCTCATCCCCCCGCACTTCCCAGCGACCCGGAAACGTCCCGACCGCATACTGCTCAAACGTCTCCTCCAGCACCGGCTGGTGGGCTGGCGGCCGGTCATCCGCACGCGCAACACCGCCCAACACCATACAGCCCAAGACCATCATCAGCACCCGTCGCAGCATTCGGTCGCCTGTCCACTCTACGCAAGAATTTTTGTGGCCGGCCATTCTGGCACGGATGGCACACGGACGCGAGACCGCATGGACAAGAGCCGAGCGACAGGGAACAATGTGGCCGGCCTTGAGAGGAGCGGCATGGCACGAGAGTGGAACGCAGGCGAGTATGAACGGCTGGCCGACCCCATGACCCGCTGGGGCGGACACGTCCTTGATCGTCTGGACCTGAGCGGCGACGAAACCGTCCTGGACGCCGGCTGCGGGACGGGACGGGTGACCGAGCAACTCCTGGCCCGCCTGCCACGCGGCCGGGTGATCGGGGTTGACGGCTCGGCGGCCATGATCGCCCAAGCCGCCGAGCGGTTTCGGGCCAGCCCACAGGTCAGCCTGCATACAGCGGATCTGCTGAGCCTCGACCTGCCGCACCAGGTTGACGCCATCCTGTCGACCGCCACCTTCCACTGGATTCTCGACCATGACAGCCTGTTTGCCCGGCTCGCCCGGGTGCTCAAACCCGGGGGACAGCTGGTTGCCCAGTGTGGCGGTGCGGGCAATATCGCCACGGTCCGGGCGGCCATCACCGCCGTCATGCACACCGCGCCCTTCCAAGCCGCCTTTGCCGACTGGCAGGAGCCGTGGGAGTTTGCCCAGCCCCAGCTCACCGCCCAGCGTCTCAGCCGGGCCGGTTTTGAGCCGCTCGATACCTGGTTGAACCCGGAGCCGGTCGAGCTCGCATCGCCCACCCACCTGGCCGACTACTTGGAGACAATCGTGCTGGGCACCCACCTGTTGCGGCTGGCCCCGGATCAGCGTCGGCGGTTTGCCGAGGCGGTCGCCCACACGGTCGTGCGTCAAACCGGGACGGCCTCGATCGACTACGTGCGCCTCAATATCATCGCCCGTCGCCAGGGCTGAGCCCGTCGCCTATGAAGACCGCTCGGCAGCGCCGATTCCACCGCCGGCTGCTGGCCTGTGTCCTGACCAGCCTGACGCTGCTCGGCACCAGCGCCGACGCCGCGCCGCTTGACGCCCTGGCCCGGCGCTATCGCTTCACCCCTGACGTGATTGGCTCCATCCTGTTCGACCCCGCTCAGGGGACCGTCGTCGAATCCCATCTCGCCGACACCGCTCGGATTCCGGCTTCGACAACAAAAATTGTCGTTGGCCTGGCCGCCCTCCACCTGTTGGGACCCGAGTATCGGTTTACCACCGCGCTGCTGCGAGACGGGCCGGTTCAGGACGGCAGCCTGCACGGCGATCTGTACCTGCGGGGCGGCGGAGACCCATCCCTGTCGAGCGATGCCCTGCGGCATTTTGTCGCGGCCCTGAAAAAGGCCGGCATTCGACGCATGGTTGGGCGCTTTCTTTTCGATGACAGTTTTTTGCCGTCCACATCCGCCATCAATGCCCGCCAGCCGACCGCAGCAGCGTATAATCCCGGCGTCAGCGCGCTGTCCCTGAACTACAACCGCATCCAGCTCCAGTGGCGGCACACGGTCGGCAGGCCAGACTTCCGGATCAGCGTCTGGTCGCCGGCTGACAGCGGCAACCTGCCGCTGCGCGCCATCCAGACTGGCGTCCAGGCCCCGGGTCTCGACCGCCGCATGAAGTTTCTGCATAGCGCCCCGCAGCTCGACCGCTGGCTGCTGTCTCGCAGCCTGCCGCCCCAGGGCTGGCAGACCCTGCCGATTCGGACCGACCCGGGCCGTGTGGCCGCCCTCATCTTCCGTACCTTGTGCGACACGCACGGGATCCAGCTCCCCCTGCCACAACCGGGACTGGCCCCCGGTGACGCCCAGCCGGTGTACACCCACGCCAGCCCGGCCCTGTCGCAACTGGTTGCCGACACCCTGCGCTACAGCAGCAATCTGTCGGCCGAGTTGATCGGTCAGGTGGCGAGCCGATACCTGACCGGCCGTCCCCTGACGATTCGCGAGTCGGCCACCGCACTCACCGCCTGGTACCGTCAGCAGCTGCCCGACATCGACTGGCGGGCGTTTGACAGCCGCAACCATTCCGGCCTCAGCAGCCGCTCGCGCCACACCCCGCGCCAGCTGGCGGCCATTCTTCGCCACGGCTGGCGCCCGTCCACAGACCGGGCGACTACGTTTGACTTTGCGGCTCTGCTGCCGGATGTCCAGCGCCGCAGCCCCCCCGCACACGACCGAGTACATGTCAGGGCCAAATCCGGCACCATGCACTACGCCGGCGGCCTGGCCGGCTATGTGCGAACCCGCCGTGGCCGACGGCTGGGCTTTGTCATTCTGCTGACCGACTTTGCCCGGCGGACCGCTCTTGACGCTGCGTTTGACAGCCGCATCGACAGCACCCCGGCCCCGGCACGAGCCTGGACCAGACGGGCCAAACGGTTTGAGCGAGCCCTGATCAGGGACTGGCAGGAGCGCTACTGAACCGCCCCCGGCCCCCCGTCCCTTGACAGCCCCCCACGCCCTTTGCTCTCCTGGAATCTATGTCACAGCCGAAGAGCGTCTTCTCCCTGACCGGTCAGCTCGTCGCCATCCGGACGACCCTCAAACGCGAGTTGGGCACCGACTATGACGACAAAATCGAGCCGGTCCGCGCCGCGCTCAGGGAAATCGCGCAAGACCAGCCGCTGGTGGAGATTCTCCAGCAGACCATTGACCGCCTGCTGGCCAGAGAGGCCGACAATGTGGAGTTGATGACCCTCATCGCGGCCGGCCTCGACGTCATTGAAGAGACCCAACAGACCCACCACTAGGACATATGCGCCGTTTTGACTGCTGCCTTTTCCCGTCCGGGCGGGCGCCCACGCATTGTCCCTGCCGGAGCGATCTGCTAAGCCTGAGGGGTGAGCCCGCACGACAAATTCAGCGCGATCCGCCAGGAACTCCAGCAGACTTTTTTGGAGCGCGCCGACCTGATTGACGGTGCCCTGGCCGCCCTGCTGTCGTCCCAACACGTGCTGATCATCGGCCCACCCGGCACGGCCAAGTCGATGCTGGCCGACGCCCTGTGCCGGCGGATTACCGGCGGGACCTATTTCCAGTGGCTGCTGACCAAATTCACCACCCCCGAAGAGCTGTTCGGCGCGGTCAGCCTCAAAGCCCTGGAGGCCGACGACTACCGGCGGGTGACCGACCACAAGCTGCCCGAAGCTCAGATCGCCTTTTTGGACGAAGTCTTCAAGGCCAGTTCGTCAATCCTGAACGCCGTGCTGACCATCATCAACGAGCGCCTCTTCCACAACGGACGGGACATTGTGTCCGTCCCCCTCCTGAGCCTGTTTGGCGCCAGCAACGAGCTGCCCGAGGACGACGAACTGCTGGCCCTGTACGACCGTTTTCTGCTACGCTTTGTGGTCAACTACATCAGCGAAGACTTCCGCTTCCTCAAAATGTTGCAGGCCCCCCCGCCAGCCCAGTCCACCACCATCAGCCTCGACGAACTGCGCCAGATGCAGGACGAGGTCCGGGCCATCCGGGTGCCCGACGCCGTGCTGAGCGTCCTGGCCGATATTCGCCGCGAGCTGGGTAAGAAAAACATCATCGCCTCGGACCGGCGCTACCGCCAGAGCCTGTCCCTGCTCCAGGCCCTGGCCTATCTGTACGGTCGCACCGAGGTGAACGAGTCGGACCTGTTTTTTCTGGAACACGTGCTGTGGAAAGAACCCTCAGAGCAGGGCGAGGTACACGCCGTCATCCAGAGCCTGATTCACGGCTATGAGGACACCGTCCAGGAGCTGTTGTTCCAGACCCGTGAGCTGCGCGACTATGCCGAGCGGGAGTGGGACGACGAAGAACAGCACGCCCGAGCGGTCATTGAAGCCCACACCAAGATCCGCCGCATCCTGGTCCAGGTCGAAGAGATCAGCCAGCAGGCCCAGCAGGGCGGCCGGCCGCTCGAGAAAGTCGTGGCCATCCGCCAGGAGATTGAGGGCATTCAGCAACAACTGTTGGAGAAAATCTAAGCAGGAACTCGACGCCCAGGACTGAGAGCGAGCCCATGCCCCGACGCGCCGCGACCAGGAAAAAATCCCGCTTCATCCTCTCCCCGCCCGCCCCCATCCCGCACAACGCGTGCTGGATCGAGAGCGATTCCTACGACCGCACGGTGTACCGCAAATTGCGTGACGAGTCGTCGTCGCTGCAAACCCTGGAAGACACCGGCGGCACCCTGGTCCCGCAGTTCGGGGCGTTGCTGCAAGACCTGTTCTGCGCCCTGTTCAAGTACAACGTCCTCTTTCTCGACGCCGACGCGGTGCTGCCCAGCGCCATGCTGAACAAGACCCTGCTCGACGCCCTGCACCACGGCGAGCTGGCCCAGTTCCTGCGTGAGGCAACCGTCCTGGACGAGACCCGGGCCGGCCTGGCCACAGTCCTGCTGGGCGAGGGCGCGCTCGGGCTGCTCAAGTCCGAAAAGACCCTCACCCGCCGCCACATGCTCGACATGCAGCGCCTGCGCCAGCAGGAGGAAACGGTTCAGGACAAGACCGACGCCGCCCACGAGGCCAAGCAGGTCACCAAGGAACTGGCCGAGGATGGCGACCTGTCCAAAAAGACCAAAGAGCTGCTGGAACAGGCCGCCAACAAACTGGCCAGCGAGGCTCGGGCCGAGGACGCCCGGCTGCGTAAGCAGGCCAAACAGCTCGACGCCGAGCTGTCCGACATGCAGGCCGAGGTCGCCAACCGCTTCCGCAAAGAAGCCATCAACGCCACCCAGAACCTGGACGACGCGCTCCAGCAGGCCGAGTCGTGGAGTACGACGGTCGGCGGCGGCTATCAGTCCTCGCCCGGCCGCCAGATCGAGTTGGGCAAGCATCTGGCCGGCAACGACAAGCTCAAGAAGCTGGCCCGCATGGTCGGCCGCATGAAGTACCACGCCCTGGCCCTGCGGCGCAAAATCTTTGAGCGCCGCTCGGAAGAGCTGTTTGAAGCCAGCCTGGGCAGCGAGATCAGCCGCCTGCTGCCGCACGAGCTGGTCGCCCTCCACCACCCCATCCTGCGCAAAGATTTCACCCGACGCCTGTTGGACCACCAATTGCTCCTGTACTCGCTGCGGGGCATCGAAGAAAAGGGCCGAGGGCCGGTGATCGTATGCCTGGACGGCAGCTCGTCCATGATGGGCGACAAAGAGGTGTGGGCCAAAGCCCTGACCCTGACCCTGCTGGAAATCGCCCGCCGCCAACGCCGCCTGTTCCGGTCCATCTGCTTTTCCTCGGCGTCCAGCCCGCTGCACATCCTCGACCTCAACCCGCGCGAGCGCTACGAGGTCGAAATGTCCAAGGTCATGGAACTGGCCGAGTACTTCCCCGGCGGCGGCACCGACTTTGAGACGCCGCTCAACGCTGCGGTCGAGGGACTGCGCCAGGCACGTTTCAGGCGGGGCGATATCGTGTTCATCACCGACGGCGAGTGTCGGGTCAGCCCCGACTGGGCCGAGCAGTTCCGCCGCGACAAAGACGCCCTGGGTTTCTCCCTGTTTTCCATTCTGATCGACGTGGGCTCCAGCTCGCTCGGTACCCTCAAAGAATTCAGCGACAAGATCACCACCGTCTCCCAGCTGACCAGCGAGGGGGTCAAAGACGTGTTTGTGGACCTGTAAGGAGGCCCAGAAGATGAATCCGAGCAAAGACATTGCGGTGTGTCTGTCCTTTGACTTTGACGGGATATCGG
>JAAXHF010000507.1 GCA_012271025.1 Deltaproteobacteria bacterium
GGCGCGGTGACCCTGGACCCGGGCAGCCCCACCAAGCGACCCTCACCGCCGGAGCGGGCACCCTGCCCCAGGGCGTCGGCTATGTGCTGACGGGCTACGGGGCCCTGGACAAGACCACCTTCACCTACAATTCGCAGAGCTACGAGATCCAGTATCTCTACCAACGGACGCTGGAGGCCCATGGCTCGAGTTGGTGTCGGCGTCTGAAAGCCCGCGTCTCGCTGCTTTGGAGTGGCGGTTGGCCGGGCTCGCCGGAGATCTGGATGGCGAGGCTGCCGGCTGATGGCCGTGTGCAGGCGTCCATTTACTGAGAGCCTGCCGAGGAGAACCGACGGGCTCTAATGCAAATCTTGTTTGGCGGCATTCATTGCAGGGGCGGTGTTCCAGGTGGAGCGTACAGCCAACCGCGACTGACGGCGAAGGTCTTGAGCGGGTTCTGGATACCGCTATTGCTGGCCCCTTCGGGCAGAACCAGCAACCAATGGTGCGGGTTGTCCTCCAAGGGTCCGGTCTGGCAATGAGATCCAAGCGGGCTATCTCCCCCATGGAAATACCACGGTTCCCATAGTCGGCGGGTGTCCGCCGAGGTGCCGTTCATAGGCGTCCTGGGCCGTGTATTCAGTGCTGGCCAGTTCGACCGAAATGGCCCGTTCGCCGGTTTCTGGATCAGTGTCGATGCGAAAGAGGCCCTTTTGCGCTTTGCCGTTCCTTTACCACCAGCGGGTTGGCCTGCCGCAACAGAATCTGGTCTGGGTTAGTTTGTGGCGCCGTCTCCGCTCCGGTTGTCATACGGCTGGTTACTTGAGACCAGCCAGTATGGCGTCCCACCCCTGCTTGTCCATGGGCAGTTCGGTCTCAATCGTTTGCAGAGTATGGGGGTTGTACTGGCACCATTCCATGCTGGTCCCATCGGAGCGCACGTCAAGGCTGTGCTCGATGGCGGCCCATTCCCAGCTGATGCTGACACCGCCGTCGGTGGTGGGGCAGATGTCGGGCGTGCCCAGATCGGCGTTCCAATGTTCAGTTAGCCAGGCAGCGGCTCGGTCGATGACGACGTGATCCGGCGTGACGCTGCCTGGGCCATCCCACTGCGGGCCTATCAGCTTCAGTTCCTCCATGGGGACAGGGTCACCGTGCCCGGCTGGTCACTGGACGTCGTGGTTCCTTGGCCCGAGGCGGACCAGGCGCCGTCGCCCTCGTCGTTCTCCGCCCGCACCTGCACGTCGTACTGGCTGCCGCTGGCAAGGCCGGTCAGCGTCCGGCTGGTGGCGGCGCTGACCGCTGTGTTGACTGGCTCGTTCGTCCAGTTGCTGGCGCTGGACAGCTTGTAGCGCACGTCGTAGTCACGGATGGCCGGC
>JAAXHF010000326.1 GCA_012271025.1 Deltaproteobacteria bacterium
GCCCTTCGACTTCAGGCGCGCTGCGCCTGACGCTCAGGACCAACGGTTTCCCGTTCGTGCTGAGCGTAGCGGAGCGAAGTCGAAGCAGGGAGGCCGGATCGCGTCCGGCATGACGAGAGTGGAACGGCTTGGCTACAGCCCAACGTAAACCGCTCTAGCCCCTACCGCCCTCCTCGCTCCTCTCAGACGCTCCGTAAAAAACCCGCGTTTTCATCATGCCCCTCGTTGATATCGACCGTCAGGCCGCAGTCGTAACTGCACAGCACACAGACGGTCGTCTGGTCCTTGGTATTGGTTTTAATCGGCACCTTCAGTCCGACGAAGCAGCCCTGGAAGCACCCACACAATTTAAGGGCGTCCCTCACCAACGAAGTCGGCAATAGCGATTTTCAGCCGGTCCGCGTCGTCGTCGGCCAGATTCGCCTCACACATGGGAAACAGCTCACGCTCTTCGCTACGGACGTGGCGTTCAAGCAGACGGCCAAACGCCTTGAGCTGAGCGTTGAGGCTGGACGGGTCGGCCTGCTCAAGAGCCTGGACCCGGGCGCGCATGTCCGCATGTTCGGCCAGCAGCGTATCGAGTAGCGGAACGGCTTGGGGCAGCGTCTCACGGATGAACGGAAACAGGGCCTGCTCTTCGGCCCGAAAGTGGGTGGCCAGCTTGGTCTGAAAAAAGCGAAGGGTGTCCTGAGCCTGGGCTTGCGGGCTGTCGTCGGCTTGGCGACTGGGCGGCAGGCCGTGGACCAGGCGAAAGGCCAGCAGCAGGGCGAGGTGATGCTCACGCGACAGCGGTACCAGGCTGGGATGACGTTTGGCCATACACCTCATCCTTGACAAACCGGAGCCTAGTAGGGGCGTCCCGTACGGCCACCCAAAGCCACGATTCGCTGCGGCTGACAATCGCTGTCACAGTGGAAAGTATGTGACCAGATCATTCCATTCGCTTTCGTCGCTGCACTGCGCCGCGATGAGCAGCTCGTCGACCGCCTGGCCGACTGGCGTGCGGTTATCAAAGACAAAGACACCGGGCATGCGTCTTCCCTCGGCGACTCGCTCAAAAGCAAAGCGAGGAACGGTGCGGCGGTCATGGGTGAGCAGAATCCGTCCTTGCGCGGCCGCCCACTCCAGAATCTCCTGATCAGCGGTGTGTTCGAGCCCTACGTCCTGGACACGCACGAGGTCAATGCTTGGAAGGCGCCTGAGCAGACCACGCAGGATGTGACCGTCGAAATTCTCATCGCTGAGGAGCCTAAGCACTGTCCATCGCCTTGGCCCGTTGCATTAGCCGCTCGCGCAGGTCGCTACGATCTGGTTGGGCGGCCTCAATGTGGCGACGCAATGCGTCCGATTCGTCGTCACAACGCCGCATGTAGGCATCGACTTGCTCCTGATGCGTCAGGCAGTAGGCCAACACGGCGTACACATCGGCGAGCTTCAGGGTCTCGTAGGACTGCACGATAGACTCTGGAGTGGCGCCTTGCTGGAAGGCACGGACTACCAGTTCCAGCAACACATGGCTGTCACCGACACGGACCACGCCCTCGGTATCCTGTCGTAAAGGCACGGCGACGGGCTCGATGGTTAGCGTGGGCATGACCGAAACTCCTTTCTTTTCAATTTGTATCGCGGGAAATGACGTTTGGCCATACGACATTGATCACCGATGGGTCTTTCGACGGACCAGTCCGCTTATTCGTGACTGGTGATCTTCCAAGCCGTGAGAGCCAGGGAGAGGAGACCTGCTGCAACGATCCCCCCCATAATCCATTCCAGAGGCGTCATGTCTCGTCCTCTCGTTCTCCTACACATCGACCTCCTCAACCTTTGGGGCGCGGTCCATGATAAAGGCAAAGCGGGGCTGAACCTCTTTGCCCATCAGGGTCTGAATGGCCGCGTCGGTCCGCTCGGCGTCTTCGATGGTGACCTGCAACAGGGTGCGTGAGCGCGGATCAAGGGTGGTTTCTTTCAGGGTGGCGGGGTTCATCTCGCCCAGGCCCTTGAAGCGCTGAACGTAGGTTTGTCGGGCGTTGCCGTTCAGAATCCGATCTTTATCGGCCTCGTCGGCCGCCCACCGGATATCCCTGCCGATTTCGATTTTGTACAGTGGCGGCTGGGCAATATACACATAGCCGTGTCGGATCAGCTCCGGCAGGTGACGATAAAAGAAGGTCAGCAGCAGGGTACAGATGTGGTTGCCGTCCGAGTCGGCGTCCATCAGCAGACAGATCTTGTGGTAGCGCAGCTTGGAGATGTCGCAGGCTTTGCCGACCCCACAGCCCAGGGCTGACACAATATCGCCCAGCTCCTTGTTGGTCAGGACTTTCTTGAGCGCGGCCTGCTCGGTGTTGAGCACTTTGCCGCGCAGCGGCAGGATGGCCTGGGTGCGACGGTCGCGGCCCTGTTTGGCCGAGCCGCCGGCCGAGTCGCCCTCGACGATGAACAGCTCGCTGACCGCCGGGTTGGTCGATGAGCAGTCGGCCAGCTTGCCCGGCAGATTGAGCCGGTGGGACACCGAACTCTTGCTGCGAACGGTGTCCTGGGCGGCGCGCGAGGCGGTCCGGGCGCGGACGGCCAGCAGCACCCGCCGGGCAATCGCCTCGGCCTGGCTACGGTTGTGCAACAGGAAGTTCTCAAGCCCGATGCGGATCAGGCCGTCGAGCTGAGCGCTGACCTCGGGGTTGCCGAGTTTTTCCTTGGTCTGGCCCTGAAACTGGGGCTGTTTCAGGTACAGACTCAGAATGGCGACCACTCCCTCGCGGGTATCCTCGGCGTTCAGGCTGAGCCCTTTGGGCAGCAGGTCATTCACATTCAGATAGTTCCGCACGGCTTTCACAATCCCGGCTTTGAGGCCGTTTTCGTGGGTGCCGCCAAACGGGGTGGGAATCCCGTTGACAAAGGTGAGCAGCCTTTCGTCGGGCGACTCGGTCCAGGTCAGGACACACTCCACCCGTGGATCGTCCGCGCGCTCCAGGTGAAACACCTCGGGGATGACGGCCTTTTTGTTGTCGGCGCTCAACAGGGTGGCCAGATAGGCCCGCAGCCCGTCCTTGTACTGATAGCGGGTGGTCTTGCCGCTGACCTCGTTGTGGAAGACTAGGCTGAGACCCTTGTGCAGGTAAGCCTTGGCCTCAAGTCGCTCGGCGATCAGCTCGGGGCTGAAGCGAATCGACGGAAAGATGTCGGCGTCGGGGTGGAAGCTGATCGTCGTGCCGCTGCCGCGCGACCCGCCGTTGGCCCCGAGCCGGGTCAGCTCGCCCGTCGCCCGGCCCCGCGAAAAGGTCTGCTGCCATTCGGCCCCACCACGTTTGACGCGGGCGACCAGACGGTCGGACAGGGCAGTGACCACTGAGGCGCCGACCCCGTGCAGACCGCCCGAGTGCGAATAGTTCAGACCCTCGAACTTGCCCCCGGCGTGCAGGGTGG
>JAAXHF010000482.1 GCA_012271025.1 Deltaproteobacteria bacterium
GGGTTAGAGCGATTGACCGGGTACGGTGTCTTCGGCCAGCACCAGCCAGTAGGCTGCGGGCCGACCAATACCGGTCGCGATCGCGGACGGGAGCAGGAAGGCACGCCGCGCCAGCAGGAGCACCAGGGCCGCCACGCTGCCGGCCGCGACCGGAGGGGCGGCCCCGGCCAGTTGAGCGAAGGCTATCGTCCCGATGACCATGATCAATACGGCGAAGCCCGGCTTGCGCGCTATCAATCCCGAACCGTAGCCGAAAACCGCCCCTAAGAGGTACAGGCCCGTACCCTCGAAAAACCCGAACGCCACATACATACCGGCCAGTACCGCAACGCCCCGACCGGCGGTGGAAAACCTGAGCCATATTGGCCAGCAGTGCCCAAGGAACGCGCCGACGGCCCAGAGCACCGGGCCCCATTCCGACTCCCAGAAGTAATGCAGCGCCAGCATCGGCACCAGTGCCTTCAGCAGGTCCAGCAGCAGCACCAGCGCACCCCAGAGCTTGCCGACTTGGCGGTAGGCATTCGAGGCGCCTAGGTTACCGGTGCCCAGCCGGCGCAAGTCGCGCTTGCGCCACCGCCCGACCATGTGCGCGAAGGGAATTGCGCCAACCAGATTGCCGCAAAGGAAAGCCGCTATTTCAACTAACAAGAGCCCTCCCGGTGCGGCGTCAACGGCTCCCGCGGCAGGCCGCAAAGAAGTCGAGGTGGCCTATTCTTGGCTACCGAATCCCTTGCGGCCGATTCCAGTGGCCGGACCCGCATCGCGACGGGACCCGAGTTGAAAGCTTGAGTTCATGGATCAGATTTTCGACCTGGCCGGAACCCTGGCTGGAGGCATTGCATTGGTCTGGGTCACCGTGGCGACCGCCCTGGTGGTGTCGATCCTGTACCTGCTGGCCCGCGCCCACAGCATGGGCACGATACGCTTTTCGGTTGCCGGGCTGCATCTGCTATTTGCCCGCCTGGTGGCCCTGGTCATGGTGCTGATTACTTTCCTGGCCGTGGTCAAGATCCTCACTGCGGTGCTCTCGCTGCTGTTCGGCGACGCATTCGCCTACGGAGGCGGATCGGACGTGGACGAGCTCGAGGTGCTTGCCCGATGGGTCGTTTACGGGGCCCTGGCGGTGGTGATCTATATCTTCATGCTGATCCAGGCCCGGCAACTGGCCGACTCTCCGCCGGCGCGATTCATCCGTACTGCGTACCTGACGATCGCGTCCGGGATTTTCTGCGTCACTTCGATCATCTACACGTTCCGCCTGGCCGGCGCGATCATCGACACCGCCATCGAACCGAGCGGCATATTCGACCGCAGCCCGGCGATCGGGCAGCCGCTGGTGATCCTGGTGGCCGCCGTCGCCTTCTTCTTCGTCGCCGGCTATTTCGCGCGCCGGGAAGCTAGCGCCTGACCCGGTCGGAGCGGGGCGCGAACGTTCGTCGGCCCCGAACTCCCGGGGGTTTGACGTCGGGCCCCGATGGAGGGATCGGCGGGTCCGGCCGCAGACCCTAATCCGGGCAGCTAGGTGCGCTCGTACCAGGGCCCCCGCTGGCGCAGCGCC
>JAAXHF010000391.1 GCA_012271025.1 Deltaproteobacteria bacterium
AACGTAGAGGAGGTACTGCTGATGCATACGCACAGACTGTTCATGCCGGTGGTTTCCCTCGCCTGGGCCTGCATCGTCCTGCTGCTCCCGGCCCGCGCCTGGGCACAAGCCCTCGACCCGGTACAAGGCGTGGCGGATATGTTCGTGGACTTCCTGACCGGCACGTTTGCCCGCTCCATGGCGATTATCGGCCTGGCCGTCTGCGGCTTCATGGCGATGATGGGCCGGCTGCCCTGGAGCGCGGCGATTGCCGTCATCGGCGGCATCATCCTGGTCTTCGGCGCCGCCGCCCTCGTCGACGAAATCTCGGGCTTCGCAGGGTAGGGCGGCATGGCGCAGCAGCGTGACACACTGTTCCTGGCCCTCACCCGCCCGGCGATGGTCTGGGGCGTGACCTACAGCTTCCTGATCGTCAACCTCATGGTGACGGGCATGACCTTTGTGTGGACCGGCAGCTTCTGGACCATCCTGCTCGGCGGTCCGGTGCATCTGGTGGGCTATATCACTTGTCTCCGTGAACCGCGCCGTTTCGACCTGTGGTGGGTGAAGCTCCGCCATGCCTTACCCGCCCCCACACGCTTCTACTGGGGCGCGAACTCGTACCGCCCCTAGGAGGTCAGCTCATGCCTGCAAATGCCTTGGCCCTCGCCCTCACCACCCACGGCAAGACAGCGGCACAAGAGAAAGCGCTGGCGGATTTCCTGCCCTACACCCGCCATGTCGATCAAGCCACCCTGGCCACCAAAAACGGCGAACTCCTCCAGATTATCAAGCTGGACGGCTACCCGTTTGAAACCGCGGACGAGCTGACCTTGGACGGCCTCAAGGAAGTCCGCAACACCCTCACCATTGCCCTCGCCTCCGCCCGGCACATCCTCTCCCACCATGTCATTCGGCGCGAAGTGGCGGCGGACATCGGCGGTGATTTCTCGGGCTTTGCCGCCAATGTGGACCGCGCCTGGAACCGGCGCTTAACGCGCCGGCGGCTGTTCGTCAATGACCTGTATCTGACCATTCTCCGTCGCCCCGCGCCGGGCCTGGCCGGCCTGGCGGACAAGCTGCTGGGGCTGTTCACCGCCCGCGATCTGACCCGTCAGGAGCAGGACCGGGCCGACAGCCTCCGAGAGCTGCACGACGCAGCCGATACCATCATGTCCACCTTATCCTCGTACCGCCCGCGTCTGCTGACCACCTATCACCAGGCCGACCGGATTTACTCCGAACCGTTGGAGTTTCTGCACTACCTGCTCAACCACGAAACCCGGCCGGTCCTGCTGCCGGCCGGACCCATCGACGCCTATCTGCCCACCAAGCGGCCGCTGTTTGCGCGGGAGTCGTTCGAGCTACGCGGCGCCGCGCCCGCGGATCAGACCTATGGGGCGGTCTTGTCGGTCAAGGAGTACGCGGCCAACACCTGGGCCGGCCTGCTCGACGACTTGACCCGCTTGCCGTTTGAAATGGTGATTACGCAAAGTTTTGCCTACACCGAACGGCAACACGCCCTCGACACACTCGCTCGACAAGGCCGGGTGCTGGATGCGGCGGCCGATGCGGCCGCCTCCCAGCGGCAAGACTTGATCGACGCGGCCGACGATCTGGCGTCCAACCGGATCGTCTTCGGCGGCCATCACCTGACCGTCACGCTGACCGCCCCGGATGCACCGCGGCTCGAACGGGCGCTCACCGAAACCACGGCCGCCCTGACCAACCTGGGCGTCATCGCAGTCAGAGAGGATGTGAACCTGGAGCCGGCCTTTTGGGCCCAGCTCCCCGGCAATCACGCCTTCATCGCCCGCCAGAGCGAGATCTCGTCCCTGAATTGGGCGGGCTACGCCAGCCTGCATAACTTCCCCGCCGGCACACGCACGGGCAACCATTGGGGCGACTGCATTTCTCTCCTGGAAACAACAAGCGCCACGCCCTACGCCTTCAACTTTCACAGCCGGGACGTGGGCAATTTCGTGGTGATCGGGCCGACCGGGACGGGCAAGACAGTGGTCCTGACCTTCCTGTTGGCCCAAGCCCAGCGCCACAAACCGATCTCCTACTTCTTCGACCGGGACCGAGGCGCGGAAATCTTCATCCGCGCGCTCGGCGGCTGGTATGGAGTGCTGCGGCCCGGCGAACCCTCGGGGCTCAACCCCCTCCAACTCCCCGACACGCCGGCGAACCGGGCCTTTCTGCGGGACTGGTTGGGCACGCTGCTCCGCCCGCTCGACGGCGCGCCCTTGTCGGCGCTGGATCAGGGGGTCATTGCCGATGCGGTGGCCGCCACCTATGACGTGCCCCGTGAACAACGCCGGTTGGTCCATGTGCAAGCGCTGTTTCGGGGCCATGAAGCGGACACCGGAGACAACAGCCTGGCAGCCCGGATCCGGCCGTGGTTTGGGGACGGAGAGAAAGCCTGGCTGTTTGACAATCCGACTGACGCCCTGCCCGAGGCCTGCACTCAGGGCTTCGATCTGACCTATGTCTTGGACGATCTGACCATCGGCGTTCCGCTGCTGTTCTATCTCTTTCACTGCATCGAACAGGCGCTCGACGGGCAGAAAGCCTTGATCTTTCTCGATGAGGGCTGGCGTGCGCTGGACGATCCCGCGTTTGAGGAACGCCTCCGGGACTGGCTCAAAACCATCCGCAAGAAAAACGGGCTGGTGGGCTTCGGGACACAGAGCGCCACGGACGTGCTCCGGACGCGCATTGGCCCGACCATCATCGAACAGTGCCGGACCAAACTGTTCATGCCGAATTTCCAGGCCGACGCCGCAGCGTACTGTCAGGGCTTCGGCCTCACCGAGCACGAACTCCGGCTGCTCCGTGAGGTCGGCGATACCTCGCGCTGCTTCCTGGTGAAGCACGACGCGACCAGCGTCGTCGCCCGGCTCGATCTCGCCGGCGCGGACGACATTCTGGCCGTGCTCTCGGGCCGGGAGGACACCATTCAACTCTTGGACACCATCCGCGCCGAAGTCGGGGACGATCCCGCGGTGTGGCTGCCCGTTTTCCAGGAAAGGAGGAAATCGCTATGACTGGCCTGCGTTTCTCCCCTCCGGCTGTGCTGCTGGCGGGGCTGCTCCTGGCGGCCATGTCTGGCCCGGCAGCCGCCCAGGGCATTCCCGTCAACGACTCCATCGCCATTCTCAGGCTGATCGACCAGTATGTCCGCCAAGGGCTGATGTACGACCGGCAAGGCTTGGAGCTGGATGAGGCCATCCGCCAAACGGCGTCCATCACCGGCGCGCGCGCCCTGGGGACCCTCCACCAAACCCCGGAACTAATCCAGATGCGCCGGCGTTTGCCGGTGCTGCTGTTCGACCTCAACCGCCTGTCCGAGCTGGCGAGCGACCCGAACCTGGTCCACACCCTGACCCTGTACGGCCGCCTGACCGACCGCTACGGCCTACTGGAAGACACGGCCTATCAGCCGCGTGACGACGACGCGCCGTATGCCCACGCCTGGCGCGCGGATCGGGACGCCCAGCTCGCGGCCGCCACCAGCGCCGAGGTGGTCTACGGGAATGTCGATGACCGGGAAGACCTCTACGACACCATGATGACCGAGCTGGACACGCGGGAAGACCTCAAAGAGTCGGTCGATATTCTGGCGCGGATCAGCGCTGAAAACGGCCGGCTGCTCATGGAACTGATCCGGCTCCAGTCGGCGGCCACCCAAGCGGCCGCCACGTCCCAGCTCGCCCAGCAGACGCAGGCGGCAAACGTCAGAAGGATGGCAGACTATGAAGACTTGGCAATGGATGAGTGGTAACAGGCTGGGCCTGGCGCTAGCCGTCTTCGCTCTCCTCGGGACGGCCGCCTGCGCCCATCGGGAGCTGCTGGCTCCCTGCTCGGACTACAAGGCGGCCCGCTTTGCCCCGGCGGCCGCCCAGCCGGGCACGATCCCCTGTGACCAGCCGCTGCCGATGGTGCGGCCGCCGTGGACCGCCGCACTGGACCGGCCCTCCTCCGGTCCGGTGGGGGGTTGAGCATGCCCCCCCTCCGGGGCGCGGGTGGTTGGGGAAGGGTCTCCCGCCCGCGCCTTTCTCTTTCTACCGCCCTGGCCAGCGGCCCGATAGCGGCCGCCGGCTAGGGCGAGAGGACGGTCGGCTATGAGGAAACAGGGACAACACCCCCCAAGCCCTGCCGAGCGGGTGAGTGAGGCGGATCGTCAGGCGCTGGATCGCTTCCGCCATGACCTGGCGGACGTGCGAGGCGAGTTGGACGCCCTCCAGCAAGACGCCCATACGGCCATCGCCGAAGTCAAGGAGGCATTCCGCCCTGTTGCCCCCCTGACAGAGTCCGCGCACGCCCTGTCTGCGGCAATCCGGGACGTAGAATACCGGCTCAAGACCTTCGCCCAGAAGGGGAAACCGCTGTACCTCGGCCCGCCGCCGGTGCCGCTTGGAGATCGACTGATGGTCACCGTGCTCTTTCTCCTCGGGCTATTCGTGGTTGGGCTGCTACTGTTCGGCTGGCCTGCCGACCGGCCGCCGCGTCGTGACGCGCCGCCGCTCATCCTCCCCCCGCCCACCCTCGACCCGCTCCCGCCGCCGAGGGAGATCGTCCCGCCGCTCGCTCCCGTCCCGCAGCGGGATCCGTCGGAAGTGAGGTAGGCACGTGGGCGCGGTTGTCAGCATCATCGACGCGACCGAAGCGGCCACCCAGGATTACGTCCGGAACGTCTGGACCACCTTCGATAGCGTCGCCCAACCGATCATCATCGCGGGGGCGACCATCAGCCTGGCCGTCACCGGCTATCTCCTGTTTACCGGCCAGGCGCGGCTGCCTGATATCCTGCCCCGCTTGGTCCGCTGGGCCATCGTCTTCACCCTCCTGCTCAATGTGCCCGGGCTGTATACCCTGGCCTATGCAATTGTCACCGAGGTGCCGGAGGCGGTCGCCGGCTTCATGCTGGCCGAAACGACCAGCGCCCCGACCGAAGCCCAGGTCCTGGGCATGATTGAAACGGTGATGAATGCCGGGCTCGAAAGCGCCTCGGCCGTGTGGGAAGACAGCGGCTATCTCGATCTGTCCTCCCATATGGTGTCGCTGCTGTTGCTCATCACCGCCCTGGCCTTGGCGGTGGTGGCGACGGTGCTGCTGATGCTTGCCAAGCTGGCGGTGGGCATCCTCTTGGCCGTGGGGCCGTTCTTCCTGATCCTGCGCCTGGTCGATGTCGGCAAAGGGCTGTTTGAGGGCTGGTTACGCCAGCTCCTCACCTTCGCCCTGGTGCCGGTCTTCGTGTACTCGCTCATCGCGCTGAATTTCGAGATTCTGCGCGAGGCGCACGAGCAGCTTGAGCAGGCGACCCTCCTGAATCAGCTCACACTCACCAACATTGTCCCGTTTATTCTGGTGGCCATCGCCAACCTGCTGCTCCTGACGCAAGTCCTGTCCTGGGCCGGTGGGGTAGGGGGGGGCATCGCCTTGGCCGTCTCGGCCGGCGCCGTGATGCACACGGCCACCCAAGTCATCCACTACGGCCAGCGCGTCCAGCAAGCGGCCGTCCAGGGCGGCCAACGCGCGGCCGGCATGGCCACGTCCACGGCGGATGCCCTGCGCCGGATACGGCTCGGAGGCCGGGGCTGACGCGAGGGGGAAGGATGAAGCTCTGGCCTACGTTTCTCGGTGGGAGCGCCAGCGTCACCACCACCGCGAAAGACGCACCCTGGGACGCGGCGCAAACCTGGGAGCGGGAAACCTATCTTGCGCTCCGCCGCTCGACCCGCCGCGCCTGGGCCTGTGCGCTGATTGCGACGGGCCTCGCCGCCCTGACCCTGTTTGCCCTGATCCTGGTCCTGCCGCTCAAGGAGTTCGCCCCGTATGTCGTGACGGTCGATAAGAATACGGGCTGGCTGGAAGTCACGCGGGGTCTCCATCCGGGCCATCTCCAACACAACGAGGCCCTGACCATTGCGAACATCGTGCGCTGCCTGACGGCGCGGGAGAGCTTTGATGCGACCGACTACCCCGCCCGGTACCGGGAAGTCGGCTTGTGCATGACCGGCCGGGCGCTCGACGCCTACCGCCGGCTCCACGCGCCCACCAATGAAAACGCCCCGCCTGCGCTGTACGGCTACGAGGGCATTATCCGGGTCGAGATCAGCAGCGTGAATCTGCTGTCCGAGACAACGGCCCTGGCCTCGTTCCGCACGATCCTCGAATACCAAGGCCGCGAAACGGTCAACCACTGGCGGGCGGCCATGACCTTTGCCTACACCGACAAGCAGTTCTCGATGCGGGATCGGTTTATCAATCCCCTGGGTTTTCAGATTTCGTCCTATCGGCGCGATCCGGACTTAGCCCCGACACAGGAGTAAGCGATGCGTCACGTTTTCCTCACCTTGGCCCTCGTGGCCGCCGCGGCCGCCTCAGCCTTCGCCGCGGCCGACCCGTCCCCCGGCCACCTGGATCCGCGCCTGCGCTGGATCGTCTACAACGAACGCGAGGTGGTGGAAGTCACGGGCCACTACGGCTACCAGGTCCTCGTGCAATTCGGGGCGGCCGAGGAAGTCATTGACGTGTCGATTGGCGACGGGCGGGCTTGGCTGGTGGAGATCCCGAGCCGCAAGAATCTGCTCTTTCTCAAGCCAGCCGAACCCTACGCCACCACCAACCTGACGGTCTTGACCACCCGGCCGGCGCTTGACGGCGCGGGCGAGCGAACCCGGATCTACGTCTTTAGCTTGGTGGCGGCCGTGCCGCGTCAGGAAGGCATTTCGGCCGCGCTCCGTGATGCGGAACGCGAGGCCGCCATTCCCAGCAGTAGCCCACGGGCCGCGCCGACCACGACCGCCGACTTTACGTGGCTCATCAGCTTTCATTATCCCGAGGATCAGGCCGAACGCCTGGCAATGCGGGTCCAACGGAGCCAGGAACGCCACGCGTCGCGGGTCAGTCCCAGCCGGGTCAGCCCCGGCCGGGCCGGGACCGAGACGGGCATCGACCCGGCCGCCTGGAATTGGCAGTACACGTTCGCCGGCAATCGGACACAAGCCCCGGTCAACGTCTTTGATGACGGGACGCACACGTATTTCCAATTCGACCCCAAGACGCGGGTGCCGGCCATCTTCCTCGTCCATCCGGACGACACCGAAAGCCTCGTCAACGTGGTCCGGCGCGGGCGCTTCCTCGTCGTACATGACGTGGGCCGGCAATTCACGCTGCGGAACGGGGAGATTGAAACCTGTGTCTTTAACGAAGCCTGGGACCCGGAACCCGGCCGGACGCTGAACAGTCCGCAGGAAGACCCGGCCTATCGGGACACGGGTCTGCTGTAAGGAGGAGGCGGATATGGCTGAGCCGGAATCTCCCCGCCCGGACAACGGTAACGGCGAGAACACCAACCGGATTGACCGGGACATGACCCCGCTGCGGGGGCCGATGAAACCCAATATGGGTGTGGCCTTTGGAGTCGCTTCGATCCTGCTGGTGGGAGGCTTGTGGTTCGTCTTGTGGCGGGCGGAGGACAGCGGGCCGGAAGAGCGGGCACAGCGGGTCAGCCCACAGGAGGCCCAGCCCATGCGCGAAGAACTCCCGCCCCAGCCTACCATCCCCCAGCGGTCGGCTGTCCCGGTTGTTGAACAGGCGCCGGTCGATCCGCTGGCCGAGCAGCGCGCCCGCCTGTTGCTGGCCCGGATTCGCCGCCTGCAAAAAGAGATGGATGACCGCCGGCGCTCGAAGATGTTGGTGGTCTCCGATACGTCCCCCGCTCCGCCTGGGGCGACCCCGGCCGCGCGGGCTGACGGCACGGGGCCAACGCCGACCTTGCTTCGCAGCGCAGGGGGCGACACCACCCCGCGCGTGGGCGATGTCGGCCCGGTCGAGCCGCAGGAAGCTGTCCACGCCCGCCTCTTACGGACCACGGCCTACACCATCACCGAAGGGACCTTAATCCCGGCCGTCCTGGAAACGGCCATCAACTCCGACTTGCCGGGCCTGGTGCGGTCCGTCAATTCGGCCGATGTGTACAGCCATGACGGGAGCCAGTTGCTGATCCCCAAAGGCTCCCGCCTGGTCGGCCGCTACCAGTCCGATATCCGGCGGGGGCAGGTCCGGGTGTTCATCATCTGGACTCGGATTATCCGGGCCGATGGTTTGTCGGTGATGATTAACTCGCCCGGCACAGACCCGCTCGGCCGGGCGGGCCTGGAGGGCGAGGTAGACACCCATTTCTTCCAGATTTTTGGGGCGGCCATCCTGCTGTCCATCCTGGACGGCGGCATAGACGTGGCGGTAGAGATGGCCCGGCAGCAAGGCGACGACAGCACGGCCATCATTCAACGCGACCGGGGCATGAGCCGGGCCGCCGAGCTGGCCTTGCAAGACTCAATCCGCATTCAGCCGACCATACACATCAATCAAGGCACGGCCATCTCCATCCAGGTGGCCCGCGATCTGGATTTTGAGGCGGTGGAACTGGCGCGTGCCGCCCAGGGGAACTGACACGATGGCCGAGCAGGGACGGGAAACGGGCGTCTTCCTCAAGCGGTTTCTGCAACCGATCCAGCCCTGGCTGGAACAGGACAACGTCTCGGAGGTCGTCGTCAATCACCCGGGGGAGGCGTGGGTGGAGGAGCAGGGCGCGCGGGGCATGGTCCGCAAAACGGTGCCGGACCTGACTGAGCGTTCGCTTGTCCAGCTCGCCCGCCAAGTCGCGGCCGCCTCGCATCAGGAGGTCAACGAACAGAAACCGCTCTTGTCGGCCGCGCTGCCGTCAGGCGAGCGGATTCAGGTGGTCTTGCCGCCGGCCGCGATTGACGGCGGCGGTTTTGCGATCCGCCGCCAGGTCGTCCAGAACCTCAGCCTGGACGACTACGCCGAGCGCGGCGCGTTTGAGCGCGCCCGGGTGACGGCGGCCGACCATCGCTCCCCGCTCGATCTCCACCTGGCCGAGCTGCTGGCCGGCCGCGATTGGTACGGCTTTCTGTCGGCGGCCGTGGCCGGTCGCAAGAACATGCTCATTGTCGGGGGGACCAGCACCGGCAAGACGACGTTTTTCAACGCCATCGCCAAGGAAATTCCGGAGCATGAACGGCTGGTCTCGCTCGAAGACACGCCGGAACTGGAGCTGCCGCAACCCAACGTCCTCCGGATGATCGCCAGCAAGGGCGGCCAAGGGCAGGCCAAGGTCACGATCCAGGACCTGTTAGAGGCAAGTTTGAGGCTCCGTCCGGACCGCATTCTGCTCGGTGAGCTGCGGGGCAGCGAGGCATACACGTTCTTACAGACCGTCAATACCGGCCATCCCGGCTCGATCTCGACGCTGCATGCCGACAGCCCTCGCGCCGCGTTCGAGCGGCTGACGTTGATGGTCATGCAGGCCAACCTGGGCCTGCGTCGGGATGAAATTCTGGAATATATCCGGTCGGTGGTGGAGGTTATTGTGCAACTGACCCGGCTGCCGAACGGGGAGCGGATCGTAAGCGAAATCTATTTTGCGCACGCGCCACAAGGGGCGGAAGGGAAGGGTGCGGCGCCAAAGCGGCGCGGCCGCCCTCCCAATAAAGTCCGTGCTCTCGAAAGCGCTCGGACACCGGGAGGGGCGGCCGGTGGGTAGCTGCACCTGCGTTGTTGTCCTCCTGCCGGCCGCGCTGGCGGGCCTGGTTCTGATGCGGCGCTGTTGCAAAGAGACCGACTAGGGGGTGTCCGTTGGTGGGTTCTCTCATCGTCTACGCGCTCACGCTCATCGGCCCGGCCGCCTTGGCGGGCGGGTATCGCCCCGAGACGAGAGGCGGCCTGATGGTAGCCCTCATCATGTCACTGGCGGCTGCCCTGGCCCTGGGTGTGCTCTTGGGCCGTTGGCTTTCTCAGCGACCGCCGAGCGGGCCAGAGGAGGGCGGCTAGTGGAGAGCCAGCGGCGGCTTGCCGTCCTGCTGATGGCGCTCGTCGGCCTCATATTTGTCCTGGTCCTCATGGGCCGCTTTCTGCTGGGTCTGAAGGAGGAGGCATAATGGCTGCGATACTCGTTGGTGTGGCGCTAGTACTGACGCTGATGGTCTGCATCCTCATCGGTCCGCCTGCGTTCCGAGACGGCCCGCTCCACCCTGGCCTCATGCTGTGTCTTCTTGCCGTGAGCGTGTGTCTGGCGCTGTTGGGCCTGGCGGCGCGGTCGGCGGTTGGCTGACGAAGGAGAGGGGGAATAGCCTGTGTATCGTGTTGCTCTGTTCGCAGTAGTAGCCCTGCTCGCCATCGCTCTTGTGCGGACCGGCCACCCTGCCCCCCCGTGGCCGACCCCGGAAATCACGGAGATGACCGCGCTCGATATACAGGACACGGTGGCGTATGCCATGCGCGGCGCGCTGGGCACGTCCGGGGAGGTGGTCGGCCTGGCCGTCCTCTGTGCGACCCGTGGTCCTGCCAAGATTGAGGTGACGGCGTTTTTCGGGGCGTTCCCCGGCTCCCACCATCCTGTGCAGCTCGCCGTGCGCGGCCCGGACGGGACGGTCGAGCGCTTCGGCCCGGTGGTAGCGGCGGGGCCGGAATCAGGATTTCACAGTCCGCAAATCCGTGCCCCGCACGACGCGGAACGCTTCGTGACGGTGGCGTTGCAACCTGGCGCGCTGATCTCGAACGGCTACCGTTCATTCTGGAACCGGGCGAGTGCGCCCCGTAACCGTCAGGTGCGCGCCGAGTTCCTGATGTGCGTCCAGCAGCGCGGCCAGGGGCGATACGCGGGGGAATAGAAGGAGGGCTCCGATGGAAAACAAATGGCCGATCATCGGCGGGACGTTGTTAGGGCTGCTGGTGGTGTCGTTCGCCTGGAGTGCGGCGCTGACTTTCCTCCTCACCCACTCGGTGAAATCCCTCAACGCCATGCAGCCCTGGGGGGTCTACACGTTCATGTGGACCTACGGGGTGACGGGCCGTGCCGGCACACTCTTGTGGCATTCCCTGGTTATTGCCGTGGCCTGCACGGGTCTCGCCTTCCTCCCATTCTTTCTCCTCCGCCAGCCGAACTGGTACGGGGACGCGCGCTGGGCGCGCTGGGGCGAGATTCGCCGGGCGAAGCTCACAGCCACGGCCGGGCTGATCCTGGGCAGGAAGGGCGGCAAGCCGCTGGTCAACGCCGAGCCCATTCATGTCTTGGTCGCTGCGCCGACCCGCAGCGGGAAAGGCGTCGGCGTGGTGATTCCGAACCTGCTGTTCTGGCAGGACAGCGTTGTTGTCTTGGACATCAAGCACGAGAACTACGCCGCCACGGCCGGCTATCGCCGCCAGCTCGGCGGTTCCACGGTCTTTAAGTGGTCGCCGATGGACGACCGCTCGCACCGCTACAACCCCTTCGATTTCATTGCCCAGGAAGGGCCGCGGCGGATCACCGATATACAGCTCCTGGCGACCATCCTGCTCCCCGCCGCCCCGCGTTCCGATCCCATGTGGATTAACGAGGCGCGCGACTTATTCTTGGGGATCGCGCTGCTCGTGCTCGACGATCCGGACGTGCCCTCGACGCTCGGCCAAGTGTACCGGACACTCAAGCAGGAAATGGACCTCGCCGCGGTGGCGAAACTGGCGCTGGAGCAGACCGACTTTCCGCTTGATGCCATCTGTCGCCAGGCCCTCGCTAATTTCGTCTACAAGGCGGACAAGGAGCAGAGCGGGGTCAAGTCGACGCTCACGTCCGCACTCAACCTGTGGGCGAATCCGAACATCGACGCGGCCACGGCCGCCTCGGATTTCGACCTGCGGACGTTCCGCAAACAGCGCGCCTCGGTCTTTGTCGGCGTGGCGCAGGATCAGCTTGTCACCCTCGCCCCGCTGCTCAACCTGTTCTTTCAACAGGCCGTGGCCACCTTGAGCCATGCCCTGCCTGGGGAGGACGAAACCCACGACGTGCTGTTTATGATCGACGAGTTTCCCATGCTGGGGAGAATGGAGAGCCTGGCAAAGGGCCTGGCCCTGCTGGCCGGCTACAAAATCCGGATCGTCCTCATTACCCAGGGTCTCGGCCAGCTCAAGGAGATATACGGCCCGGGCGGCCAGGAAGGCATCCTCCAAAACTGTGCCCTCCAAGTTTTCTTTGCCTCAAACGATGACAGCACCACCAATTACGTCTCCGGCCGCCTTGGCACGCGGACAGTCCAGATCAAAAGCCGCAGCCAAGCCCAGGACTGGAAAACCACTACGTCTCTGAGCTACATCGCCCGCCCGCTGATGGCCCCGGAGGAAGTCCGCCGCCTCGATCCCGCCAAAGCCATCCTGTTCAAGGAAGGCTCGCGCCCGGTCCTGGCCCGCAAGATCAGGTATTACAGCGACCGGCGGTTCACCCGCCGGCTCCTCGATCCGCCGACGGTCCCCGTCCTGGAAATCCCCAAACCGCCCTTGGGCCGCGCCGAACGTGCGGGCCTTGAGCTTGCAGAGATGATACAGCGCAACGCGCCCGCGCAAGAGCCGGGCGAGACGCCGACGCCGGCCGAACTGGAAGCGATCTATACCCGCTTCGGCGCGTCCCGGCCGGCCGCGTAAAGGAGGCGACCATGGATCAGGAGACGTTGAACAAGACCCTGGCCGCTCATCACATCTGGCTGGAGAGCGCCGGCCAGGCCGGCCAGCGCGCCGACCTGTCGGGGGCGGACCTGCGCTTCCTCGATCTGAGTGGGGTGAGACTCAAGGAGGCCGTCTTACGCGGCACCGATTTGGTGGGTACAAACCTGACTGACGCGGACCTCGAAGCAGCCGATCTCGAAGGCGCGACGCTGGTAGGGGCGCGGCTGGAAGGGGCAAACATGGAGCGCGTTCGCGCGCCGGGGGTGAATTTCTTCAGCGCCAATATGACGGCCGCCAGTCTCCGCGGTGCCGACTTGCGGGCGGCGCTCCTCCAAGAGGCGACCTTGACACAAGCCAAGCTGTACGACGCGACCTTGACGGAGGCCAACCTCCTCAAAGCGAATCTTGAGGAGGCCGACCTGACCGCCGCTGATCTCCAGCGCACAGATCTGACCCACGCCTACCTTGGCCGGGCCGGCCTGGAGCGGGCACGGTTGCAGGAGGCAACCCTCCAGAATGCCTCGCTGGAAGGCGCCGACCTCCGCGACGCCCGGTTTGACGGCGCGAATCTGGAGGGCGCCTTTGTCCGTGAGGTCCACGCCCCCGGCGTAGTCCTTTCATCGGCGAATTTGCGGGAGGCCGATTTTGCAGAGGCCAATCTCCGCGGCGCCCGGCTGGATGATGCGGACCTGGAAAGGGCGAGCTTTCTGGATGCGAACCTCGCGGGGAGCAGCCAGCGTGGGGCCAAGCTCGGGGCGGAATTTGACGAGGTGTTCGCCGAGCATCACGCCTGGATGCAAGCCCAAGGGGGGGACCGTGCGGAGCGCGTCACGGCCCAGCTCGCGGCCGTTGATGTATCGGAATTGAGACATGCCGCGCGCCGGGCCAGCGAAATGACGGATGCCTACAAGTCCACGCACTTCCACCTGGCAACCCTTTCGGCGGATGCTTCCCCCGAGGCCGTCGCCCATGAGCAGGATTTGGCGCGGGGCGATCTGAAAGAAGGGGACGATAGGGAGGCATACGAATATACCTATCACCGATACCGCAACGATGGCGGTGTCCCTTCCGGTACGGCATGGGAAGACCTGCGCCCCGCCTATTTTGATGCATACATACGCAACCACGGCCTCATTGAGCCGGAACCGACCCGCTGGGAGAGGATCAAGCAGCGCGTCGGGGCGCTCTTCTCCCGGGAAGAGACGCCCGCCCCGGAGGCGGAGCCAGCCACGCCCGCGGTGCGGGATGAGAGAGTGGGGAAGCAAGTGCTGCTGTTTCCGACCAAGACAATCGCAGAAGACGCCGGCCACGTCCTACCAACATCCTACGAATACGAGGTCCAGCCTACGAGGATGGGCGACCAAGAGCTGTACGCCGTACTGACAAGCCCGCGCCCACCGGCCTCGGAGCGCCGGGCAGGCGCTGAACAGGCAGAACGGCTTGTCGAGGTCTCCGTGTTTGGCTCCAAAGACCAGGCAGAGTCCCACGGGCGCGCGCTCGCATCCTCTCACGAGTACGAGGTCCAGTGTACGATGATGGGGAAGCAGGAGCTGTACGCCGTGCTGACAAGCCCGCGCACGCAGGGCGCGTCACAGGAGCCGGAGCCAGCCACACACGCAGCGCCGTCCCCTGCCCCCCAGGCGGGCCGAGATCCGGCCGTAGGCCAGCATCTCGCGCCCGCCCAGCCC
>JAAXHF010000736.1 GCA_012271025.1 Deltaproteobacteria bacterium
GGTCGAGGGCATCGAGCCCACCCCGACCCCACGCTGGCAGTGGCACGGGACCAGGCCGGAAGATGACATGAGCTTCCGGCTGCCGGTGTGCGTGACCGGGAAAATCCGGCGCCGCCGCTCGCTGGCCGGCGAGGAGTTCGCCTACGCCCGGGGACGAACCGACAAGCCGCTCAAAATGACCCTGCCCAGCCCGCTGATGCTTGCCCTGTTCTGGTCGCCCGAGCACTCAACGGCCGCCTACACCGACCCCTTCGCGCTGTTCAGCGACGCGGTCGATATCCTGCGTCAGGAAATCCGCGAACTCGCCGACCTGGGCTGCCAGTATATCCAGATTGACGCGCCCGAGCTGGCCACGCTGGTCGATGAGGGCCAGCGTCAGCACACCTATGAGGCGCGTGGCGTCTCGACCGAACGGATGCTGGGAGAAGGCGTGGACATGCTCGACGCCATTGCCGACACCCCCGGCGTGACCTTCGGACTCCACCTGTGTCGGGGCAACAACGCCGGCCACTGGATGAGCCAGGGCGGCTATGAGGCCATCTCCAAACAGGTCTTCCGGCGTGCCCCTCGCTACGACATCATTCTGCTGGAGTACGACGATTGGCGCTCGGGGTCTTTCGACGCCCTGGCCGACATTCCGCAGGACAAAACCGTCGTCCTGGGTCTGGTCTCGACCAAGGCCAACAGCCTGGAGCCGCTGGACGGTGTGCTCGCGCGCATTCAGCAGGCCGGTCAGTACTTTCCCCACCAGCAGCTGGCCATATCCACCCAGTGCGGCTTTGCCTCAGTCGCCCAGGGCAATCCCATCAGCCCCGAGCTTCAGGAGCAAAAGATGCGGCTGGTCGTCGAGCTGGCTCAGCGGGCGTGGTGAGCCGAGGTCCGAGCCCGGCCCCCAGCCGTTCCATGACCGCGTATGACCAGTTCGACGCTCTCCTGTACGATCACCACGCCAGCGGTCTTGAGGGCGACATCGCCTTCTATGTCGAGGAGGCAAAACAGGCCGGCCCAGGCATCCTGGAGCTGGGCTGTGGGACGGGCCGCATTCTCGTTCCGACCGCCCAGGCCGGCGTCCCGATCATCGGCCTCGACCGCGCCCCAGCCATGCTGGCCCTAGCCGAGCAGAAACTCGCCGCCCTGCCGCCCGCCGTCCGCGACCGGGTGAGCCTCATCCAGGCCGACATGCGCGATTTCCAGCTTGACGCGGCGCTCCAACTCATCACCGTTCCGTACCGCGCTTTTCTGCACCTGCTGACCCTCAAGGACCAACGCCGGACCCTGGCCTGTATCCACCGCCATCTGGCCCCGCGCGGGCGTCTCATCCTGGACATCTTCGATCCGGATATCGAAACCCTGGCCGCCCATAGCGGGCCGCTGGGGTCGGTTGTGAAGCAGGATCGCATCTTCCAGCACCCGCATACCGGACGGCGGATAATCAGCTGGGAAGCCCGCCGCTACGACCTGGAGCGTCAGCTGCTCGAACAGTCGACCGTCTTCGAAGAGGTCGATACCGAAGGCCGCAGCCTGTCCCGCACCCACCGCTCACTCACCCTCCGCTATGTGTTTCGCTACGAGATGCGCCACCTGCTGGAACTGGCCGGCTTCAGAGTCGAAGCCCTGTACGGCGACTTCCGGCGGGGACCGTTCAGCCACGGTGGCGAGCAGATCTGGATTGCCCGCAAAGCCGAGACAGAAAGGAAGCCGTCATGAAGAAACTCCTGGTTCGCATCCTGGCAACGATCGGCGCCTGGGTCGTTATCATGGCCATTTTTGGGCTGCTGTCCTCGCTCATGTCCCGCCAACACGTCCCGGACAGAGTGGTGCTGGAGTTGGACCTCAGCCAGGGTCTGGTCGAGCATTTGCCGACCGGCTCCGTGGCCGCCCTGATGTTTGGCCAAATCCGTACGACCCGCGATGTGGTGGACGCCCTGGAGCGGGCGGCCCAGGACGAGCGAGTCGTCGGCCTGCTGGCCCGCATCACGCCGGCCGGCCTGGGACTGGCCCAGCTCCAGGAAATTCGTGACGCGGTCCAGATCTTTCGGGCTCAGGGGAAGCCTGCGCTGGCCTACGCCGACTCGCTGGGCGGCATCGGCCCGGGCAATGGCGTGTATTATCTGGCCACCGCCTTTGATGACATCTATATCCAGCCGTCCGGCGGGGTGGGCCTGACCGGCCTGATGTTCGAGAGCGTTTTCTTTCAGGGAACGCTCGAAAAGCTGGGTATCGAACCGCGTTTCGGCGTGCGCGGCAAGTATAAAAACGCGGTCAACCTGTACACCGAACGGCACTATACCCCAGCCCATAAAGAGGCTGTGCAAAGCCTGATGGATTCGCAGTTCAGCCAGCTGGTGGACGGGATTGCCGAGTCCCGCAGCCTCGATCAGGACGAGGTCCGGGCCCTGATGAGCAGCGGCCCCTTTCTGGCTCAGGACGCGCTCCAGGCCAAGCTGGTAGACGGTCTGGCCTATCGGGACGAGGTATACCAGACGATTGCCGAGCGGACCGGACCGGAAGCCGAGCGGCTGTCCCTGTTCACCTATCTGGACCGGGCCGGCCGCCCCCATACCGAGGGCGACGCCATCGCCCTGATCTACGGGGTCGGTATCGTCCAGTCCGGCAAAACCAGCTTCAATCCGGTGTTCGGCGGTCCGGTCATGGGCGCTGACACGGTTGCCTCCGCCTTCCGACACGCCATTGACGACACCGAGGTACGGGCGATTGTCTTTCGCGTCGATAGCCAGGGCGGCTCCCCGCTCGCCTCCGACACGATCTGGCGCGAGACGATGCGTGCCAGACAGGCCGGCAAACCGGTCATCGTCTCCATGGGTAACGTGGCCGGCTCGGGTGGATATTTCATTGCCATGGCCGCCGACAAAATTGTCGCCCAACCGGGAACGATTACCGGCTCAATCGGCGTCTTTGGTGGCAAAATGCTGACCGCTCGGCTGTCAGAAAAAATCGGGCTGTCGTCGGACGAGGTCCATACCAGCGAAAACGCCACCATGTGGAGTAGCAACCTGGATTTCAGCCCCGCCCAGTGGGCGAAATTCAACCAGCAGCTCGACTGGATTTATCACGACTTCACGACCAAAGTGGCCCAGGGCAGAGAGCTGGACCACGAGCACGTCCTGTCGGTCGCCGAGGGCCGGGTCTGGACCGGCCAGGACGCCAAGACGCACGGGCTGGTAGACGAACTGGGCGGCTTTCCGGTCGCCCTGCGCCTGGCCAAACAGGCGGCGGGCATTGCGCCCGAGGCCGCCGTCGAGGTCAGGCTCTTTCCCCGCCAGCGGCCTCTCAGCGCTCATCTCCTGGACCGCATGCTGGGCAGAGACAGCGAAGACGCTGCCTCCGCCTCCGGGCAGGCTCTGCGGTCCAGCCTCCGCGCCCTGCAACCCCTCGTGCGCCTAGCCCACGACCTCGGTCTGGGTCCCGACCCGGGCGTCTTAACCATGCCGGAGTGGGCGATGGGGGTGGAGTGGTAAAAGGTCTTACTCCTGGCCTAAACTCGCCACCAGGCAGCGGGCGGATTCCAGCGCTGCCTCCGTATGCGCTTGCGGCAGCGTCAAGGGCGCCAGTGAGGCATACGTCAGGTATAGGGACACAATCCCATAGGCAACCGTCCAACACTGCTGCTGCGCGTGGGGGAATACCAACTCCAGCTGATCCGCAACCGTGTCAACAAATTCTTCAATGGGCTCCCGCAGCCTAGCCCGGAGCTGTGGATACCTGCCGGCTGCGGCGATCAAAGTCTCGAAGACGAAGGTCTCCTGTGCACTCTCGTCGGGCTCGGGCTGAAACAGAAGAGAGAGCAAGGTTTCAATCCGCTCGTTTCCTGCCTTCGGTAGATACGCCACCATCATCCTCAGCTGTTGGGAATACTTTTTGACGACCCGCTCGACCATGGCGTTCATGAGATCGTCACGGTTCCCTACGTAGTGGCGCAGAATACTCCGCTTGACACCGGCTTCTTCGGCCACCTGTTCAAGTGAGGTTCCGTCCAGGCCATACTTCACCACACAGCGTGCAAACGCATCCAGGATTTGAGCGGTCCGTTCTTCGGTCAAATCTCGTCGTGGCATATTTTTCTCACAAAAATAGATTTTCCATCTTGACAATCTATGCAATAGTTATATTGTCGTTTCTGACAATCTATTAAAGAAAGGAGCTGTCGTATGCAAGCCCGGCAAGACTCCGCACTACCCCGGTTCCCGACAAGAGGAAAAACCATGCGTCCCGCAAACAAATCTCTCCTCCCAGTTGAGGCCTACACTTCGCCACACTGGTTCGAGCGTGAACAGCAAGAACTCTTCGCCCAGACTTGGCAGTTTGTCGGCATGCGAGAAGAGTGGTCCCAAGCTGGTCACTACGCATGTGTCGATGTCGGCCGTGCTCCGATTGTCATTGTTGCCGATGCGGACGGGACACTGCGCGCCTTTCATAATATTTGTCGCCATCGCGGCACCCAACTCCTGTCCGGCTCAGGCCAACTCGACTCCGGCATTCGCTGTCCATATCACAGCTGGCTCTACAGCTTGTCAGGGGTCCTGCAAGGACTCCCGCAACCCGATCTCTTTCCCGACATCCAAAAGACGCAACTCGGCCTTCTTCCCGCTGCGGTTGAGACGTGGAAGGGGATGGTCTTTGTCCATACCGACCCCCAAGCAGTCCCGCTGGCGTCCTGGTTTGCCGGTCTAGAGGAACGGCTGAGCCCTCATAAGCCCCAAGAGCTGCGCGAGGCTGCGGTGCACCGCTATATTATTCGCGCGAACTGGAAAGTCTTTGTTGAAAATTACCTGGACGGCTATCACCTGCGCTATTTGCACCGCCACTCGGCGTCCGAGTACGACCATGGCCGGCAAGATGGACGATTCGTAGGGCTCCACTGGACATTCTATCAGCCCCTGAGCGAACACGGGCAGCAGAAAGCTCCTGCCTGGAACGCCTATGTTCCACGGATTCCAGACTACCCGGAACACGTGTACGGCGCATTCGCGCCAATGCTCTTCCCGAATATCGGTATTATCGCCACCGAACACTTCTGGACAACGGTTCATGTCCAACCGGTCGCCCCTGACCGCACGATCATTGAGCTGCGCACCCGTCTTGTTCCCGACGTTGTGGGGGTAAAAGAGGTCAGAACAGTCTACAATGCCTTTGAACAGTCCCAGGACAAGCCGCAGTCTGGCCGCTTCGATGAGGGAGAAGCTTCGCAGCCTGAAAACCTCCTGCATTCCGAGGACATCATGCTGGAGGATATCCATGTCTGCCAGATGACGCAGCGAGCCATGCGCTCGCCCGCCTTTGGAGTTGGGGCGTATGCAAAATATTATGAAGACGCCCTGCCGCAGTACCAGCGACATATCCTGTCGTATGTTCCTCTGCGGAAAGAGGCACGGGTTGCGGCATGAAAAAGAGCAAGCGGCGGACCGTTCTTGGCCTGGTGCTCCTGTATATGGCCATCTTGCTGAACTGGCAGTGGATGTGGGGCGTCTTATTGCTCTACTGGGTCATTCCAGACTTCTCCTCTGGAGTGACCTATTTCTTGGAACCCATCTCTCGTCGGGAAAACCCGATCCTCTACTGGCTCATTGTGGGGACGTGGTTCGTATGCAGTGCTTATCTACTGAGCGCCGATTTTATTTCCTAGGACGGACAGCGAAGCGCCCTTCCTCAGCCGCTACACACAATCGAGAATGGTACTAGAGCAGTTTTCGTAATGACGTAGCGGGGCGAGCCGGAATGCTGAAGAGAAGCCCCGCAGGCGGTGCCGAGGAGTGCCCTCCTGCACGCTACACTACGGTAGAAACTGCTCTAGCGGCGATAGTCGAGCGGTGGGGCACGGTCGCCCAGCAGGGGTCGATACTGAAAATCCTTGCCCCGGCGCCCTTCAAATTCAGTCCAGGCATGTTGAATCACCTCAGGCTGGGTCAAGAGATCGATGGCGGTCAGGCTGAGCGTCTTGGCTGCCACCAGCATGCCCTTCACGCCAATACTCATGCCCCCGGCCGCAACCGCCTGCCATGAATGCGCCGGCGTCCCGGGTACCCACGTCGCGGTGCTGAACCCCGCCGTCGGGACGACCCAGCTCACATCCCCCACATCGGTCGAACTCCTGCGGGCCTGGGAGGCGAAGGCTTGCACGTCCTGTTGAGAGCCCAGGGGCAGGGATGTTTCTCCCAGGGTCTCTTGGATTGCCAGCGCAAAACGCTGTTCCTCCTCGGTATACGTCACCCCGCCAATACGCCGGAGGTTCGTATCAACCAGCCGGGCCAGCACCTCGTTCGGCAACAAGCTGTGAATCCCGTGAATCACCTCGTATTCCACGCGGGTCCCTGTCCCCCGCGCCGCCCCTTCAGCTGCGGCAACGACCCGCTGCCAGGTTTCCTCAACCCGCCGGCCATCCACATGCCGCACATAATAGAATACCTCGGCAAACTCGGGCACAACGTTAGGAGCCAGCCCGCCGTGGGTGATGACATAATGCAGGCGCGCCTCTTCTTCGACATGCTCCCGCAACAAATTGACCATGTAATTCATGGCCTCAACGCCGTCGAGAGCCGAGCGACCGCGGTGGGGCGCAAATGCCGCATGGACAGAATGGCCATGGAAGCGAAACTTGGCCGATTTGTTGGCCAGCGTCGTGGCCGTTCCGGCTTTATTCCGGTCGCTGGGATGCCAATGCAGGACAACGTCAACATCATCAAACAGCCCGGCTCGGGTCATATAGACTTTTCCCGCTCCCCCTTCCTCGGCAGGCGTGCCGTACAGCCGAATCGTTCCAGGCTGTTCGTGCGTGTGGAGCCATTCCCGGACAGCCACGGCAGCGGCGACCGATGCCGTGCCAAACAAATGGTGTCCGCACGCATGCCCGGGTGCTCCCCGGGCAATGGGTTGGCGTTCCGGCACCGCAGCCTGCGAGAGTCCGGGCAAGGCGTCGAACTCAGCCAAGATCCCAATCACGGGTTTGCCTGCACCAGCCGTGGCAACAAACGCCGTCGGCATACCCGCCACCCCCGCCTCCAGCGCAAAGCCTGCCTCACGTAACGTCTTTTGCAGTGCCGCCGCACTCTGCTCTTCCTGGTAGCCAAGCTCAGCCAACTCCCAGATACGCTGGGCCAGCGCCGCGTATTCAGACTGACGGGCGTCTATTGAGGCAAGGATGCGTTGTCTGTCCTCTTCACCGACGGCCGCCCCAGCGGCACCCGCCAGACACCAGACGACACACACGACGCTCAGCAAGAAGGGCTTGAGGAGCTTCACTCTTGGCCTCCAACAGTCTCATGCTGCGAAGTTCCGATTCGTTCCACCTTGGTCTCCAGGCAACACCGGCCGAGCCAGCGACAGAAGGACCGGACGATATCGTTCGCGCCCGGCGCGGTCAATGTGTCGCCGCACTGCGTTGCCTGCTTCGCCTGCCTGCCCTGAGCCGGACGTGAGACCTCTCCCTACCTGATCAGACTGGGAGCCACGGTCGGGTTGGCCAGCGGACCCGTCACCCGAAACGACAGCGTCGTCAGACGGTCCGCCCCGCGGGCCAGGAGTTCTCCGGCCAGCGGCACCTTGGCAACACTGCTGGTGATGCCGTGCAGCGGCACCAGGGCCGTGGTCAGATCCAGGGTCAGCGGAGTGAGGTCGAGGCTGCCGCTGGTGTCGAACCGCACCGCACTGCTGTCGAGCACCAGATTATCGGTCCGCAGCACGCCCTGGTCGATCGTCAGGTCCCCGCCCAAAGAGGAAAAGGCCAAGCCGGTACCGAGACTCGGCAGCTCAAAACTGAGCAAGCCCTGGAGGCTCAGGGCCGACCACAGCCGGACCAGAACGGGCAGCCGCTGGATGACGCCGTCGCGCAGGACCAGCGACAGGCTGGCGTCCCAGTCGGCCAAATGAGCCCAGCGCTGCCAGTCGGCAATAGCAATCCGGCCGTTCCCGCTCAGCACCCCGGTCAGTACGCCGGACGGTCTGCCGAGGTCCTGCAAGAAACGCGAGGTGTCCACCTCGGTCAGCCGTGGGGTCACCAGCATGGCTTGACGGTCGGGCCATAACACCATCTGGCCTTCCACCCGGCCCCCGGCGAGTTGCGCCCCGGCCAGGGTCAGGTCGGCCTGACGGTCGTGCCAGTGGCAGTCCAGACGCAGGTCGTGGGCTTGCAGCGACTTGTAGCGCAGACGGTCGGCCCGCAGCTCGGTACGGACCACCGTACCGGGTATTCCGGCCCCCGGCTGTAGCCTATCGAGCGCCAGAGCCATCTCAAGATCGAGGTCGGTCAGCTGCGCCGTCAGCTCAACGTGGGGCGGATTGAGGGATGCGACGCGGCCCTGTCCGGTCAGGGCTCCACCACCCCACCGCCCCTGACTGATGTCAAAGGTAAGCGTGGTGTCCTCAGATAGCGTGCTGTTATCATGAGTACCTGTGTGAAACCTTCCCCGCTGTCCCCGCCAGCGCAGCCAGCCCCGGTCCACCTCGAGCGGCCGCAGAAAAGACACCAGATCGAGCATGACCCGTCTGAGCCGCAGCTCGCCCTCGGTATGCAGCTGGCCCGCGCTCAGGAACGCCTCGATATGGCCGCTCAGCGTACCGCCCGCATCCAGCAGTATGCCGGACGGCAAAAAGGATACCACGTCACGGTCATGAGCCTTGGGGAGCGTCACGTACAGCCCGGCAGTGCGCTGTGCCGACAGATAATCGGCCACCCAGCCACGGGCCCGGAACGACGACCGTCCGATCTGCCAGACCAGTTCATCAGTCGTCAGCCGCGCCGGGTCAACGTACAGCGTTCCGTCCAGACCGGAAATATCGGCGTGCCAGTCCGGCAGGGAAAAGGCGGCCTGCCGCAGACGCACCTGTCCGGCATAGCTCAGCCCGGCCGGCTGGCCTTGCAGGCGGAGCTGCACCCGCGCCTGTCCATGGGCGTCTCGTACCTGCCGGGCTAGCTGCGCAGGTTCGATTCCGGTCCCCAGGGCCAGCAACGGAGTGAGCCCGTCTGCGAGGTCAATCTCAGCGTCCAGCCACAGGTCGGCCCGAGGCTGAACGGACAGGATCTGAGC
>JAAXHF010000393.1 GCA_012271025.1 Deltaproteobacteria bacterium
ATGTTCTTGTACGCTCCCATTGACCCGCCCCCGGAGGAGCCATACCGGGTGTATCGCTCCTTTCGGTGGGGAAAAGACCTGGAACTCTTTTTGCTCGACGCCCGCTCCTACCGCAGCCGCAATGACCTGGCCGATACTCCCGATGGGCATAAAACCCTGCTCGGCAGCGCGCAGCTGACTTGGCTCAAACGCGGGGTGGCGGAATCGACCGCAACCTGGAAAGTCGTCAGCAGCAATGTGCCGCTGTCGATTCCGACTGGCAGTCGGGCGGCCGTCTTTGGCCGCGACGGCTGGGCGAACGGAACCGCGCCGGACTTTTCCTCGCGCACCGGCTTTGAGCGAGAACTGTTCGATGTGTTGGCTCACTTTGAGCGGGCAGGGGTGCGGAATCTGGTCTTTGTCACGACCGACGTGCATTTTGCGGCGGCTCTTGCGTACGTGCATGACGCAGACGGCGACGGGCGGCTCCTGCGCTTCCACGAGTTTGTGAGCGGGCCGCTCAGCGCGATCAGCGTTCCGGCTGTCAGCCAGGATCGGCTCGATCCCAGTCTGCGTCCCCGGTTGGTATATGCCGAGGGTGAGCTGACGAATTTTGGCGTTATCCGGGTCTATGAGGGGGCGGATGGCGTGGGTCGTTTGGGCGCCGAAGTGCGCGGCGAGGACGGTCTGCTGCGGCCCGGCTCACGGGTCGAACTGGTGGCGGAATAATCCCCGTCTTCCGCCGTTCAGCGTTCGTTCCGCCAGGCTGATCCCGCCTCCCCGTAGCTCCCCGGCTACGAGGCTGATAGGGAAGGGAGCTGGCACCTGCCCTGTCTCCCGAGCATCGACCATGACGCCAACCTCGGTCTCTCACCCAATCTCCACCGACCGCGACGCCGCCCTCGCCGACTTGGTGATTGCGGCGGAGCTTGGTCAGGATGAGCGGGTGCGGGCGGGCCTGCCCGGTCTGCATCCGGCCGATATCGCCGAACTGCTCGACGTGCTCGAAGAGGCCGAGACCAAGCAGCGGGTTTTCGGTTTTCTGCCGACCCGGCTGACCGCTACGGTGTTGAGCTTTATCGCCCCCCCCACCCAGGAGATTTTGACCCGGGGCTTGTCTGATGCCGTGCTGGGCGAAGTGATTGAACAGCTCGAATCGGATGATGCGGTCGATCTGCTGGCCGGCCTGTCTCCGCAGCGGACCAGCGCCGTGCTGGAGCACGTTTCCGAAGACCTCGCCGCCGAGATCAGCCAGCTGATGCGTCACCCCGAGGATGTCGCCGGCGGTCTCATGCAGACCGAGTATATCGCGGTCGGCGAGGGCGCCCGGGTCGAACAGGCGATTGAAACCATCCGCACCCATGTGGATGAGGTGAGCGATCTGCATAGTGTGTTCATTATCAATGCACCCGGCCATCTGGTCGGCGTGCTGCCGCTCAGAAAGTTGATCCTGGCCCGCCCAGGCGACCTGGTTGCCCACATCATGGATCGTCAGGTGATCTCGGTCCGGGTTGACCTCGATCAGGAAGCCGTTGCCCAGGTGTGTCAGAAGTACGATCTGGTGTCGCTGCCGGTGGTGGACGCCGAGGGGAAGCTGGTCGGCTTGATCACGGTTGACGACGTGGTCGACGTGCTGGAGGAAGAAGCCACCGAAGACATCTACAAGCTGGCCAACCTGAGCCGGGAAGAAGAGGTGTTCGAGCCGCCGTGGCGGTCGATTCGCCATCGTCTGCCGTGGCTGGGGCTCAACCTGATCACCACCACCCTGAGTGCGGCGGTGATCACCCTTTTTGAAGACACGATTCGGGCTCTGGCCGTGGCTGCGGCGTTCATGACTATTGTGGCCGCCCAGGGTGGCAACGCCGGCGTGCAGACCTTGACCGTGACGGTGCGCGGCTTGGCGCTGGGCGAGGTCAGCCTGAACCACGCCAGGCGGGTGTTGTTCAAAGAGCTGAGCGTGGCGCTGGGCAACGGGCTGATTCTGGGCGGTGTCGCCGGGACGGTTGCCTACCTGTGGGAGGGCAGCCCCCTGCTGGGCGGGGTGCTGGGTCTGGCGCTGGCCGTCAACCTGGTGGTGGCGGCGCTGGTGGGCAGTATGGTGCCGTTCGTGTTGGAGCGCTGCGGCATCGATCCGGCGGTGGCGTCCAACGTCTTTGTCACCGCCTGTACGGATATCTTCGGCTTCTTTTCCTTTCTGGGTATCCTGGCCCTGGTGTGGGGCCTGGTGTGAGGGGGCGTGTGCGTTATCCCCCTGACCGGGTGCCGTTCAGCGCGTAATCCAGAATATCAAAATTCCGTATGCAGGTCCGGCCGGCATAGGTATCGGCCACCGGCTCGGACACGACGAACGGCACCCGTTGCTCGCTGAGCCCGCCGTGCGAGCGGAGCGGGACATTGCCGAGTTGTGACAGATCGTGCTCCGCCGGGCTGGTGCCGAGAACCGTGTCTCGGTCGCCAATCACAACCAGATCGCCCTCGCGGTCGGGCGGCAGGCCAAAACGGGCGCAGGCCTGCTCGCGTTCATACACCGCAGCAATACCGTCCAGGCCCTGTATCACGTCCACGACCGAGCGGGGCGCCAGCGCCGGACAGTAGACGCGG
The DNA here is from genome assembly GCA_012271025.1 of Deltaproteobacteria bacterium. The sequence goes on from JAAXHF010000393.1 coordinate 2,581, forward strand.
ACGAACGAGCCCAGGGCGCCGTGATGGACGACATACGGGTCGGTGATGGGACAGATGACACGGCTTGTAGCCGGCCCGAAATGGCTGTCCAGGATTTCCTGCAGAAAAATCACCCGCGGTTTGAAGTGCATGCCGTGGTCGGCGGTCAGCGCTAGCAGGGCACCTCTCTCCACAAACTCGCCCAGCCGCGCATCCAGGCGGTGATAAAAGGCGTTGGCCTGCGGCTGGCCCGGGGCGTATTTGTGCTGCACATAGTCGCTCAAGGACAGATACAGGAAATCCGGTCGTTCGCGTTCGAGCAGCCGCAGGCCGGCGTCGAGGACAAACAGTGATACGTCGGCCGAGTAGACCGCAGGCTGCGGCCGTCCGACGAGGGCGGGAACGTGGCTGATGCCGTTGTCCTCCAGCGTACAGCCGGCCGCCCGTTCGGCAGAGAAGCACACGCCGTTCCTGAGCCGGTGTCCGAGCATGCGGCGGAGTTTGTCTTTGGCAGTGATGACCGCCACCTTGCAACCGGCGTGGGACAGCACGGCCGGCAGCGTGTCACCCCGGACATAGGCCGGATCGTTCAGCATGACGGCGTGGTTTGTGAGCGGGTCGAGAAAGTAGTTGCCCGAAATGCCGTGAACGGACTGGGGCGCGCCGGTGACAATCGACACATTGTTGGGGTTGGTGAAGGTCGGGACCACAGCGTCGGCGGTGGTGGCGAAGCCGGTGTCGGAGAAGGTTTGCAGGTTGGGCAGAATCCCGTCGTTCAGCCCGCGCTCGATATAGGCCGGATCGCAGCCGTCGGCGCACACCACAACGACCGGCCGGCGCGGGACGGCGTAGGTGCGATGATGCAGGCTGACGGCTGGGGATGGGGTGGGCATGGGCGACGTATATCCGACTTTCCACCGAGCGAGAAGAGTCGGCCGGCAGTCGCTACTACGTCAGTTTGAAAATGACTGCTCCGCCTCACCCACAGCGACCCGCTCCGAGAGGGGCCGCTGTGGCGGAAAATCCCCCTCACTCCCCCTTTGGCAAGGGGGAAGCCTGTCCTGAGCCCTGTCGAAGGGCGCGCCAGCGCAGGGGGATTTCTGCGTCAGG
>JAAXHF010000351.1 GCA_012271025.1 Deltaproteobacteria bacterium
TTCCAGGTCTGGCCGCCGTCGTCGGTTTTGAGAATCAGGCCGTCCTGGCCGATCGCCACCCCGCTCTGGGCATCGGCGAAATCCACGTCATAGATGGCCCGCTCAACGCCGCTGTTCAGCTGGGTGAAGGTCTGACCGGCATCCGCGGTGTGAAGAATCACGCCCCGGTTGCCGACCGCCCAGGCGTTCTGCTCGTCGAGAACAAACACCCCGTAATAGTCCTCGCGGTCGGGAAAAATTGGGCCTTTGGATTCGCCCAGACTGTTCAGGCGTTCGAGGACTTCCTCATCGGCTGCGGTCAGGCAGCCGGACACGCTCAGCAGGCTTAGCAGCAAGAGCAGTAAATAACGCACGTCGTGTTCCCATCCATCCCCAGGTCGGCCTCGGAGCACCTCCTCCGGCGCGGGGGTGCGATAGAGTCGGCGAACCTATGGGCCGTTCCCCAGCCTGTCAAGTCCCCCGGCTCGGCTATTGCGGGGCAGAGGTATAGCGAATGGCCAGGCCGATCACCCGATACTGGTACTCGGCGCGGCTGGTATAGTCTCGGGTGGTGCTGTAGCCCAGGTGCTGGACCGAGATTTCGTCCTCGAACGCGCCCGTCTGTAGCGACTGGAGCACCAGGGCCTGCGCGCCGAGCGCGCACGCCTCGCCACGCAGCATATCGTCCATGTCTTCCTTTTTGGTCTTGGGATTGCCGTAGGTTTTGATTCGGGCAATCACCTCGTGCGGCTCGGCGGGCCGCTCAGACAGGATCGGCAGGCGGCACTCACGGGCGGAAAACTGCACCGGTAGGGTTCCCACCTGCTCGGTCAGGACCAGGGGCTGGACCGGTTTATTGGGACAGCCGAGCGCCAGGAGAGTCAACCCCAGGGCCAGCCCCAGGGGCAGCGCGCGGGTGAGGTGTGTCTTTCGCATGGTCTTCGATCTGAGCCCAGCAGCGAGTGCCCGTCAACCTAGCGGTTTTCGGCCGGCCGTGAAAGCCGGGCCGGAGCCGGGTTGGCCGAGAAAACGCGCTCCAGACCGAACCGCCAGACATTGTTCTTGCCAGCCAGACAGGCTATAAGCGAGGCGTCTCCTGCCACCCACGTCAGACACGGAGGACACACCATGGCCGGCCAACTCCAACACGATCTGCTGCCCCGGGCGAACCACGACGAACTCGCCCGCCAAGACTTTGTGCACAGCCTGAAGCTGCACCTGGCCACCCGGGTCGCCCCGGGCAATAAACAGGTCTACGAACGGCGGGCCAAGCCCCGCTTTGAGCAGCAGGCCCAGCGGTTGCCCAAGGACCGCCACGAAGTCCGCCACGTCATGCGGGACGAGCCCTACTATCAGACCTGGAGCGCGCTGCAGCGGACCAGCCAGGAGATGATGTGGGAGGCGGTGGACGCAAGCGTGACGCGCCAACTGCCCGAGCTGGTTGCGCGCGCCAGCCAGCCTGCCAAGCCTCTGGGCTCGCTGCGCCTCGACCCGGACCTGGCCATCCCGGCCTATCACACGGCCGTCGATATCCACTGTCAGCCCGGCGGCTATCATACCGAGGGCGGCCCGGACGATGTGGCTGCCGGGGCGGTCTACGACCGGGCCGTGTACATCTACGCCATGCGCCGCCTCGGCGCGCTGAATGACGACATGGGGCAGTCGGTCGTGGCCTACTTGCAGCACC
>JAAXHF010000695.1 GCA_012271025.1 Deltaproteobacteria bacterium
GGCGCCAATACCGAACAGGGCTGTCAGACCTGCGGCGGCGGCGACGGCGGCGACGGGCCAGCTGAGCGACGCGGGCAGGGCAGTGCTTGAAGCGAGGAGGCTCGAGACAACGAGGGCGACCAGCAGGGCGATTGCTATTCTGAGGAGTACTGGGAACCAGACAAAGGCCCAGAGTTTGAGGCGGGCACGCCAATGGATGTAGGCGGGATGGTCCGGCCTCAGCCAGCCGACGGTGACCAGCCAGTCGCGCAGAAAGCTGAGCGCCACTGCGCTTCCGAATACAGCGCCGACGGCGTAGGTAACGGGGGGTTCGAAGATGGGCCAGAGGACGGTAGAGAGAAAGATCATCAGCAGGCCGGCGATGATGCGGCGCTGATCGCTGTCGGTCATCGAGTAGTTGGGGAGGCCCTGTCTGGTACGCCACAACATACCCCAAACGAAGAGAGGACGTGCAAAGGCCACGAGCAGGAAGACGAGAGGCAGCTGTCCATATTGGACGGCCAGGGCGGAGGCTATGAGGACGCCGAAGCCGTCGAATTCCATGTCCAAGGTCTCACCGAGGCGGGTCACTCTGTCTGATCTGCGGGCCAGGTAGCCGTCGAAGACATCGGCTACACTCGCCCCGATGTAAAGCAGGGCCGGGAGCCAGTCCAGCAGGCCGCCGGGTCTTGGCAAGAGCAGGAAGCCGGCCATCCAGGCGTAGGCAAGTCCGCGATAGATGGTGAGCACGTTGGCCGGGCCCAGATCGGCGAAGAGTTCCTGGCGGCCGGGGGCATGGTTCTGGTCGAGGACGCGTCGCAGGAACCAGAACACACCGGCCACAGTGAGGGCAGAGATCATAAGCCAGCGGCGGGCGCTGAAATCGGGGTCCAGCGCGCCCAGGCGCAACAGAATGGCACCGACCACGAGGGTCAGACTGCATATCAGGGTGAGGCGGCGGCTTTGCCGCTGCAGGTGGGCAACATTCTGCTCAGCCATCGGTAGTCCTCTTGCGGTTTGGGGGAGGGGGCCCGGTCGCCACCTTAGCACAGAATAGTGCTTTGCTCAATTTGAACTGCAGTGGTCAGTGGTTAGTGGTCAGTGGTTAG
>JAAXHF010000728.1 GCA_012271025.1 Deltaproteobacteria bacterium
ACACGCAGGCCGAACGCAGCTGGCGACTGCTGTCGGAACTGACGCCTGAAGAACGCCAGCGGCTCGACTTTTCGACCGACACCCCGCGCGACGCCACCATTCCCTACATGCCGGCCGAGCCGTACCCCTTTGAGCCGCCCTACACGCCCGAAGAGATCGGCTTTCGCTCAATGGAATTCCCCCACATGCCGCGCTGGAACTGCGTCCAGATCGAAGACAGCGGCACCCTCACCCCGACCGGCTATCTGTTCATCAACCAGATCATTGTCCTGATCCAATATGATGAGCCGGCCGGCCTGATGGGCCAGATCCTGGCCAAACCCGGCGATATCTTCTCACGCTGGCTGAGCCAGGATATCGCCCCGCCGGAAAACCACGGCAACCAGCTGCTGTTCGCCACCTATCGGACCGACAAAGAGCTGACCAAGAAGGCCGACATGTTCGGCTACTCGCCGACCCTGCGCCGCGTACGCCGTTTTCCCCAGCCACGACGCCAGGACAAATTTCCCAACCAGCCGGTCGCCTATGACGACTTTCTGGGCCGCGACGCCTGGGAGTTCTCGTGGCGGGTGATCGGCACCGATGTCCTGTACGAGACGGCCCGCTTTCCGAGCACCCGTCAGTTCATGACCCTGCGTGCCACAGACGGCACCTTCACCGATGTGCCGGTGGCCGACATCAAGCTGATGGGCAGAGACTACCCCTATTACACCGAGGACGGCGGTGTCCGCACATACGTGATGGAGGCCACGGCAAAACAGGATTGGCTGCCCACCTATTACGCGCCCCGGATTCTGTACTGGGTCGATCAGGAATACTTCTACCCGCTGCGAATCGAGGCCTACGGCCCGGACGGAGAACTCGTTCTGATTGAAGAACGTCTGGCCGAGCTGATGAACCCCGCCCTCAAGGAGCGTGGCTACCACAACCTGCTGGCCCTGTGGTGGGACCCCCAGCAGGACTTCTATTCCTACGGGGTGCATGACGCCATGGATCTGCGCGAGTGGAGCCAGGCCGATAAAGACGTGTTTTTCAACCCCGACTTCATGCGTCGCGGCTGGTTTCCGGTGCCGCTCAAAACCCAGGCTGGGGTGAGCACGCCCGAAGAGTTCTATCTGCGGCCCCATCTGTACCGGGACAAGTTTCCGACCGAGCGCACAATCCGGCTATCGGACGCCCTTGAAGCCCGCATCAAGGCTCAGAACGAAGCCGGGCATATTGTCTTTATCGGTGGGGAAAACTGATTGTTCAGAGCAGGCCGACCTGGCGTAAGGCGTCGGCCATAGCCTGATCTTTTTGAGCCAGGGTGCGGAGCGCCCGTTCGATCCGGTCTTCGCGCAGTTCAAGCTCTTGGCTGCGACGCATGGCCGGAGCCAGGGCCGTGCGTCGATCCCAGATCACCAGAGAGATGACCGCAATGACCAAGCTGATGAAGATCCCGGCCAGAATCGTCAAAAAACGGTTGAGATCGGCTAAGCGGCCGGTGACACTGGCCTGAAAGTCCTGCAAGCGCCCGTCAGAACGTTTTTCGGAATCGTCAAAACGCTGCTCTATCGCCTCAAA
>JAAXHF010000121.1 GCA_012271025.1 Deltaproteobacteria bacterium
CCCCCGCCGGCGCCGATCTCGATCATCTCGATCACTGGCACCTTGAGCGGCAGGCCGCTGCCCTTTTTGAAGCGGTACACCCGGGCCGCCTCAAAATCCGTCGTCAGCATGGGTTGGCCCCCGTCAATCAGGCAGATCTTGGCCGTGGTACCGCCCATGTCAAACGAAATCACCCGGTCAAGCCCCTGCCGGGTGCTGTAGAAACTGGCCGCCAAAGCGCCTGCGGCCGGGCCGGATTCGATCAGCCGGATCGGATACTCGCCGGCCACGTCACAGCTCGTTATCCCTCCGTTCGACAGCATGACGAACATGTCGCGCGGTACGCCCAGGGCCCGCAACTCGGCGTTCAGCTTGTCCAGGTACTGGCGGGCCAGGGGCTTCACATACACGTTGGCGACCGTCGTCGAGGTCCGCTCGTACTCCCGGATTTCGGGCATGACCTCGCACGACAGCGAGCAGCTCAGGTGCGGAAAATGCTCGGCCGCAACCTGCTTCACCAGCCGCTCATGGGCCGGATTGCGAAACGAGTGGAGCAGGCACACGGCCAGGGCTTCGACGCCGGCCTCGACCAACTCGTGTATCACCGCCCGGACTTCGGCCGGATTGAGCGGGATCAGCACCGCGCCGCGGTGGTCGAGACGTTCGCTGACCTCGCGGCGCAGAAAACGCGGAACAAGCGGCTGGGGATTTTCCAGCGAGATATCGTAGATGTCGTAGCGGCGCTCGCGGCCGATTTCGAGCGCGTCCCGAAAGCCCCTGGTCGTGATCAGACCCGTCTTGGCGCCCTTACGCTCAATAATCGCGTTGGTGATCAGCGTCGTGCCGTGGACCAGCTGCGAGACGTGTCGGGGGCTGATAGCCGCCTGACCGAGCAGCTCGCGCACGCCGTCGAGCACGGCCGCAGCCGGGTCGTGCGGCGTCGTCAGCACCTTGCCGATGGCCATGCCGTCCTCAGACAGCAGGACGAGATCGGTAAACGTCCCGCCAATATCTATCCCCAGCCGATACGTTCCAGCCTGCATGTCCGCCCCTAGACCTCGACGATCATCTCAATCTCGACCGCGATGTTGAACGGCAGCTGGTACATGCCGACCGCCGAACGGGCGTGGCGACCGCGCTCGCCGTACAGCTCGACGAGCAGGTCGGAGGCGCCGTTGATGACCTGGGGTTGCTGCTGGAAATCTTCCGCGCAGTTCACAAAGCCGAGCAGCTTGACCACCCGTTTGACCCTGTCGAGGTCACCGAGTTCCTGCTTGAGCGTCTGCAACAGGTTCAGCATGACCTGCCTGGCCGCCCCGTAGCCCTGCTCGACCGTCAGCTCTCCGCCGACCTTGCCCTGGATGAACTGCACCTGTCCGTCCTTGAGCAGGCCCGGGCCGTGCCCGGACAGGAACAGCAGGGAGCCGACCCGCACGGCCGGCACGTAGTTGGCCACCGGCGTGGGAATGGGCGGCAGCTCCAGGCCCAGTTCGGTCAGTTTTTTTTCAACGTCCATATTCTCCTCCTTATGGACAGCCTGCCCTTCTCCCTTTCCCAAAGGGGGGCCAGGGGGGGATTTTCTCAGTCCTTCTCCTCGGCCAGCGCCTCCAGCACCGCTGCGGCCAGCAGCGGCACCAGCAGCTCGTGGTGACCGGTGATGGCGTAGCCCCGGCCGCCGACTCCGGCCGGCCGGCCGACCACGTTGTGCAGCGGACGGTAGTGTTGCTGCATGTCAAGATTGGCCGTGACAAACTGTTTGAGATCACTTCCCAGGTTCTGGGCGATGGTAAAGGCTTTCAGAAACACCTCGGGCAGAATCACCGCCGAGCCGACGTTCAGATACACGCCACCGTCCGACAGTCCGGCCACCAGGCTGCTCAGCAGTCGAAAGTCGGTGAAGCTGGCCTGGCCCAGCAGCGAGCCGGCGGCGTTGTCCCGCATATGAATGATATCGGTCCCCAGCGCAACGTGAACCGTCAGCGGCACCTCGAGCCGCAGGGCGGTCGCCAGCAGGCTGTACGCCGCGTAAGGCGGGTTCAGGGCGGCCAGCTTATGGCTCAGGGCTTCGCCCAGCCCCATCCGGCCGGCGTGCACCTCGTCATGGTCGAGCGCCTCGTTCATCAGCTGCCCGGTTTCGGTCACCATGCCGAAGCTGCCGTCGCCCAGACCCGAGGCCACGTCTTCCGAGGTTTCGCCGATCAGGGCGATCTCGAAATCGTGGATCGGGCCTGCCCCGTTCATGGCCAGGGCGCTGATGACGCCCCGGCGCATGAGTTCGATAATCCACGGACTCAAGCCACACTTGATCAGGTGCGCGCCCATGCCCCAGATGACGGGCTTGCCGGCCCGGCGGGCGGCAACGACAGCCCCCACGACCGCCCGGAAATCGTTGCCGATCAGAATCCCCGGCAGGCTGTCG
>JAAXHF010000088.1 GCA_012271025.1 Deltaproteobacteria bacterium
CCAGCCGACCATGGCCTCGATGGTTGCCACCCGTAGCCTCGGAAACCGCTCCAGCACCCCGTCATAGACCATGGTCGTCAGCGCCATGCGCGGGTCCTGAATGACATTCATGGTCACAAACATGAAGCCGGGGTCCTGGCCCTGATACCACTCGCTGCCGGTATAGTGCGGGTGACCGACCAGATGAATGCCGACGCTCAGGTCCAGGTCCTGGACTGCGGCCCAGATGGGGTCGAAGTCCGGATGGCCAAAACTGCGCCCGCCGACCGGCGCGGCCGCGACAAAAATCGTCCGACACCCCAGCTTGGCCACCCGTTCAAGTTCTGCTACGGCCAGCCGGGGGTCTCGCAAAGAGATATGGGCGGCCGGAAACAGGCGGTCGGCGTGCCCAGCACACAGCTCAAAAGCCCAGGTGTTGTAGGCCCGACACAGGGCGTCGGCCAGAGCCGGGTCCTCAACCCCGCCCTCCCACAACAGACCCAGGGTGGGATACAGCACCTGGCAGTCAATACCTTCCGCATCCAGAAACCGGACCCGGGCGTCCATATCCTGCCACTGATCGCTGGTCACCAGATACCGGTCAAAGGTGTTGAGATCCCGGCCGGTTTCCTTCTGTCCATAGCCGACGACTGCGGCCAGCAGCGTCTCAACGTCCACCAGCTGCAGGGGCCGGCCATCGGTCAGGATACGCAGCCGGCCGGTCCCGGCGTCTTGCTCGACCCGCATCTCACGACCGCGGAAGGCCGGGTCAATATACGTCTCAAACAGATTCAAAGGCTCGACGAAATGGCTGTCACCATCAATGACCGGCATGACTCACCTCCTCGGTGCTAGCTGGTCTGCAAGGCCAGCTCGGGAGCCGTGGCCGGCGCTTCGCGTTTGGGCGACGGCAGGGTCAGGGCCAGAATCGCGGCAATCATGCCGGTCGTCGTACTGGTCAGGAACGGCATCGCATAACTGCCGAACGAGGTGTGCATCATCCCTCCGATGAGGCCGCCCGAGCCCATACCGACCGAGGCGACCATGAAGAAGACGCCCAGGATCGTGCCGATCGAGCGAAGGCCAAAGTACTCGCGAAACAGCATCGCATAGACCGGCATCGGCCCGCCGTAGCCCAGGCCGAACAGCACCGCCCAGGTATAAAACGTCGGCGCGGTCTGGGCCTCAATGAACAGCGGAATCATGATCGCCTGGAGACCGAGAAAGCCGGCCATCGCCCACTTGGCGCCGATCCGGTCGGCCAGCAAACCGTTGGCAATCTTGCCGACCATGCCGAAGATAGCCATGGTCGCCACTACCTGAGCGGCTACCGAGGCGGCCAGCCCAGCATCCGTCATATGGCTCACGCCGTGCAGCAGAATGCACGAGTGGCACACGCAGCAACCGATGACCATGAGATTCAGCGTCCAAAAGGCGCGCGTCCGCATCGCCTCGCCCAGGCTCAGGCCCGGCAGCCGGGCCGGGGCCGACGACGCCGGTCGGGTTGGGTCGAGCCGCCCCGGCTCGGGCTCTTGACGGATTCGATAGTCACGCATGAGCAGGGCCAGCGGAATGACGAGCAGGGAGATCAGACCCAGCCCGACATAGGCGCCCCGCCAGCCATAGGCGGTCAGCAGGAAAACCGACAGCGGGGCAAAGACCGCCGAGCCCACGTTCTGGGACTGGGCAATGGCCAGGGCCAAGCCCTGATTGCGCACAAACCATTTTGTGACCAGCGCGGTGAGCGGCACGCCGGCGGCCGAACGACCAACCGCAATGAGCACGCCAAAAAAGAAGTACAGCTGCCACAGGGACTCGACCTGGCTCATCAGAAAGGTACCGAGGATAAAGATCAGCCCGCCGCCGATTATCACCCAGCGCGAGCCAAAACGGTCACTCAGCACGCCGCACAGCAGGCCCGACACGCCAAAGCTCAGCCAGTTGACCATGGAAGCAACCGAGACTGTGCCCCGGTCCCAGGCAAACTCGGCGACAATCGGCTTGAACATGACGCCAAAGGCTTCGATCACCCCGTACATGATCAGGCTCAGCACCAGGCCGGCAAACACAATCACCCAGCCGTAGAAAAATCCTCCCGTTCGGCCGTGCTCCATTTGGTCCATGGACGGCGTCTTCTCCATCTGCTCGAGGTGTGCAGCCCGGACGGTCTCCGCCTCGCGTTCCATTTGGTCCATGGACCTCGTCTTTTCCATCTGCCCTCCCTCAGTAGGACCGTGAGCCGACACGCGGGTCGTGTCTCCCTATTCAAGACACGCCGTGCATTTGATTTCGACCAGTAGCCCGGGCATGGCCAGGGCCGGGGTGGTAATCGCGGTCCAGGTCGGCAGTCTGTCGGGATTGCGAAAATACCGGCTCTTCACCTCGATAAAGAGTGGCAGATCGCCCATATCGACGTGGTAGGTGACCATTTCCACCACCTGATCAAAGTTGGCACCGGCCGCGGTCAGGACTTTTTTGACATTGTCAAAAGCCTGGGCAAACTGCGCTTCCTTGCCCTCAATAACATTGAGTTCGGCATCCCGACCAACCTGGCCGGCGATATACAGCATCTGGCCGACTTTGACCCCTGGGGAATAGCCAAAGCGCTGGCGGATGTTCTGCATATCGGCCGGAGTGATGTCTTGACGTATCGACATGGCGAGGCTCCTCGTGAGGGTTCGGCGAGCTGTCCGTTCCCCCGCATAGCAGTTGGGTGGGTGAAAAGATAGAGGACGCGCCGGGCCGCCCCGGCACTCAGGCGTCTGCGGTCACTGTCCGGGCGACCCGCGACAGGGGGTGGCCCTTGGCGTCAATCTGGAGGGCGTTGAACCAGCCGAAGGGCGTGCGGATGGTCGTCAGACCGGCCCGGCTCAGAGCCTCCTGTGTCCGGCTCAGAATATCGATGGCCGACTGTGGAGCGGCCAACTCGGCAAACAGATGGGCGAAGGGATGGAGGACAACAGTCGTCGCTTTCAGCTGGGCGGCCAGC
>JAAXHF010000638.1 GCA_012271025.1 Deltaproteobacteria bacterium
AATTCGTGCCCAGCGTGAACCGGCTCCGGCCGAAGAGACCGGCCGCCTGCTCGCCTCACCGGTGGTCAGACGTATGGCCCAGGAACTGCGTCTCGATCTCAGCCAGGTGCCGGGCAGTGGCCCGGGCGGCCGGATCGTCAAACGCGACCTCGAAGCCTATACCGCAGCCCAGGCTCCGCTCGACGCCACAGCCGAGTCCCAAGCCGAATCCCAAATTGAGCCCCAGCCCGAGACGCGGGTTCCCGTCGGCCCGGCACCGGCCACCAGAGAGCCGTTCTCACGTATGCGGGCGACCATCGCCAAGCGCATGTCGGAGAGCATGCGCGAGGCGCCCCATTTTTACCTCACGGCCGAGATCAATATGTCCGAGGCGGTCCGTTTGCGAACTGCGCTCAAGGCCAGCAACCGGGTGACCGAGGATGTGACCTACACCCATCTGCTGATGAAGGCGGTTGCCATCGCCCTGGCCCGTCATCCGCGTCTCAACGCCAGCTTCGGCGGCGATGCCCGCGAGTATCAGGAGCACATTAATATCGGTCTGGCGGTCTCGCTCGACGACGGCCTGCTCGTGCCGGTTCTGCACAACTGCGACAGCCTGTCGCTGCTCGAGATTGCGGCTCAGGCCACGGCGCTGGTCGAGCGCGCTCGTAGCGGCAAGCCCCGAGCCGAGGATTTGACCGGCGGGACGTTTACGATTTCCAACCTCGGCATGCTGCCGATTGACCATTTTACGGCCATCATCAACCAGCCGCAGGGGGCCATCCTGGCCGTTGGGGCGATCAAAGAGCGGCCGGTGGTGCGGGACGGTCAGGTCACGATTGCGTCGACCATGCTGGTGACCCTGTCGTGCGACCACCGTATCCTTGACGGCATGACTGGCGGACAGTTTTTGCAAGAGTTGAAAAGCCTGTTGGAAAACCCGGTGGGCCTGATGGTGTAGAGAAAGAGAGCTGACGTGGAACGTTACGATCTGGTTGTGATAGGTGCCGGCCCGGGCGGCTATGTGGCCGCTATTCGGGCTGCCCAACTCGGGCTGAGGGTTGCGGTCGTGGAAAAGGAACAGGCCGGCGGGGTGTGTCTGAACTGGGGCTGTATCCCGTCCAAGGCCATCCTGACCTCGGCCGAGATGTATGAGGATTTGAAGGAGAGCGAACACTTTGGCATCAAGGTCCAGGGCTTGTCGTGCGACTACGGCCAGGTCATCAAACGCTCGCGGGCGGTCGCCGGTCGCCTGGCCAAAGGGGTCGAGTTTCTGCTCAAGAAGAACAAGATTCCGCTGCTGCAAGGCGCTGGGCGTGTGGAGAGCCCGCACCAGGTGTCAATCCACGCCGACGGCCAGGCCGCGCAGCAGGTCGAGGCCGAGCGGGTGCTGATTGCGACCGGCTCAAAGGAGCGCAGCCTGCCCGGCCTGGAGATCGACGCCGGCCAGGTCATCACCAGTTATGAGGCGCTGACCGACAGCGAAATCCCGGAGTCGGTGCTGATTGTCGGGGGTGGGGCGATTGGCTGCGAGTTTGCCTATATCTACAGCGTCTTTGGCAGCCGGGTGACGGTGGTGGAGATGGAGCCCCAGCTGTTGCCCGGGGTTGATACCGAAATCGCCCAGGAGTTGGAGAAGAGCTTTAAGAAAAAGGGCATTGAGGTGCTGACCGGCACTAAATTCGCCGGCATCGAGAAATTTCCATCCCGCCTCGATGTCCAGCTCGACAATCAGGGCGAAGTGAAAGAACGCACCGCCAACAAGGTCCTGGTTGCGGTCGGCCGTGCGCCGCTGAGTGCCGACCTGGGTCTGGAAGCCCTGGGGGTGGAATTCGACCGGGGCTATATCAAGGTCAACGAGCAGTTCCAAACCAGCTGTGAGTCGGTCTACGCCATCGGGGATGTCATCGGCCAGCCCCTGCTGGCCCACGCCGCCTCAGAGGAGGGCGTGGCTGCGGTCGAGTGCATGCTTGGCGTGCGGGAAAAGGGCGTGGACCCTCTGCGCATTCCGGCCTGTATCTACTGTCAGCCCCAGATTGCGGTGATCGGGCTCAGCGAACAGCAGGCCAGGCAGCAGGGCTATGAGGTCTCAATCGGCAAATTCCCCTTCCTGGCCTCCGGCAAAGCCCTGGCCGCCGGCCACGATGAGGGGCTGGTCAAGCTGGTAGTGGACAAGCAGTACGGCGAAATTCTGGGCTGCCACATCATCGGCCGGGGAGCCACCGATCTGATTGCCGAGGTGGGCCTGGCGCGCACCCTGGAAGCGACCACCGCCGAGCTGACCGGTACGGTCCACGCCCATCCAACCCTGTCCGAAGCCATCATGGAAGCGGCCCTGAGCGCCGAGGGACGGCCGATCAATTTTTGAGGATGCGGACACACATGCGGCTGCGGTGTTGCGATCTGGGTCTGGTCGAATATGGGCGCGCCCTGGCGCTGCAAGAGGCGTATGTCGAGCAGCGGCGTGGTGGGGACGGCCAGGACACGCTGCTGCTGCTCGAACACCCGCCCGTGTATACCCTGGGCCGTGGAGCCGACGAGCGTTTTGTGCTGAACCCCGGCCACGTGCCGGTCCAGCGGGTCAGCCGGGGAGGGCAGGTGACCTTTCACGGACCCGGTCAGCTCGTCGGCTATCCGATCCTGGCCCTGTCCGGGCGGCGTCGGGATGTTCACGCCTATATCCGCCGTCTGGAAGACGTGTTGATGCAGACCCTGGCCAGCTACGGTCTGCCGGCCCGGCGACGTGAGGGCTTGACCGGCGTGTGGTGTGGCGAGGACAAGATCGCCTCAATTGGTGTGGGTATCCGCCGCTGGGTGACGTTTCACGGCTTTGCCCTCAACGTCGACCCCGATCTGTCGTATTTTGACAAGATTATTCCGTGCGGTCTGGCCGACGTGCGGATGACCTCAATGGCGCACGCGCTGGGTCGTCCGATTTCTATCCAGGCGGTCAAAAGCCGGCTGGCTCAAATCTTTGCCGCCACCTTTGGCTATCAAGCTGGGACGCTCTCGGAGGAAACGCTATGGAACATGCGCGGCCTGACGGCCGACAGTCCGCACAGCCTCAGCCGCTGAGGCGTCGCCACCCCGAGTGGATCAAGGTCCGGATGCCCGGCGGGCCGGGCTACACCAGGACCAAGGGGGTCGTGTCGAGCCTCAAGCTCAACACGGTGTGCGAGGAGGCCCACTGTCCCAATATCGGCGAATGCTGGGGCCACGGCACGGCCACCTTCATGCTGATGGGGGACGTGTGTACCCGCAACTGTCGTTTTTGCGCGGTCAAGCACGGGCGTATGGTCAGACTTGACCCGGACGAGCCGAGGCGCGTGGCCGACGCTGCGCTGAAGATGGGCCTGTCTCACATCGTCGTCACCTCGGTGAATCGGGACGATTTGCCCGACGGCGGAGCCGACCATTTTGCCGAGACCGTCCGCCAGCTGAAGCGGGCCAACCCGGGCAGCACGATTGAAGTCCTGACGCCCGACTTCCAGGGCGACGAAGCTGCGGTCACCACTGTTGCCGAGGCTCCCCTGGACATCTACAACCACAACACCGAAACGGTGCCCCGGCTGTACAAGAAAGTCCGGCCCGGCGCCAAATACGAACGCTCGCTGCGCGTCTTGCAGCGGGTCAAAGAGGTCCGCCCGGAGCTGCGGACCAAGACCGGCCTGATGCTCGGCCTGGGCGAGACCTATGAGGAGTTGATGGCCGTGTTTGGCGATTTGCGCGCGGTCGGGTGCGACATCCTGACCCTCGGCCAGTATCTGCGGCCGTCCAAGGACCAGCTGCCGGTCGAACGCTACGTCCATCCCGACGAATTTACGGCCCTGGGCCAGCAGGCCCGGCAGCTTGGTTTTCGGCACGTCGAGTCGGGCCCTCTGGTACGCAGCTCCTACCACGCCTGGAAGCACGTCGAGTGATCTGAAAGCCAGTCTCACGAAGCAGAGGCTGGACCGTCTCATAGTGCTCAGGCTTTATGAACGCTATGCCGAATTTCGTGATGAATGATCCGGTGACAGTTTGCACATACGCACATCAGGTCTTTCAGTCGCGTCGTGTGACCGGGCGGCATGTTAGCTACCGGAAGTTTATGATGCACTTCAATGCAAGCATCACCAATATCAGGTCCATAGGTTTCTGCTGGGTCTAGTCCACAGCGTTCGCATCGCAATCGGCCGTGTTCACGTATGAATGCGGCCTTTTTTGCCGGTGCAAGCCCCGCTTTCCTTTCGCGTCGGAGGTGCGTCATAAGTCTCGGATGTCCCTCGGCCCATGCGCGGTCGTCGGGGTTTGGAGGAACTTCATAGGGCAGAGCTTCATCGGATTGAATCTCGTCTAGGCTTCCAGATTGGCTTGAGGCTATGTCAATTTCTCCCCAGCCCACAACTCGGGCGATCCGGTCTGCGGGGGGATTCCCGGCAAAAGCGAAACGAATCTTCTTGTTGGAATTCCCGCGGCTTCGAGAGTTTGGATCGCGACCGACTGCGGCCATTTTTTTCGATAGCTGAGGAAACAGCTCGGCTAGAAGCGGTCTCAAAAACCGGT
>JAAXHF010000461.1 GCA_012271025.1 Deltaproteobacteria bacterium
TCCTGGGCCACATCGACCAGACGGCGTGTCAGATAGCCGGAGTTGGCAGTCTTGAGCGCGGTGTCGGCCAAGCCCTTGCGGGCGCCGTGGGTCGAGATGAAGTACTGCAAGACCGACAGCCCTTCGCGGAAGTTGGCGCGAATCGGGGTTTCAATGATCTCGCCGGACGGCTTGGCCATTAGCCCCCGCATTCCGGCCAGCTGGCGGATCTGCTGGGCGCTGCCGCGCGCCCCGGAATCGGCCATCATGAAGATCGGGCTGAAGCCCTGGCGGCTCTCCTGAAAACTGCTGAACATTTCATGGGCCACCTTATCGGTGACCGCCGCCCAGGTATCAACGACCTTGTTGTGCCGCTCGCCATCCGTGATCAGCCCCTTGGTGTACTGGTCCTGAATCTCCTGGATGTCTGCCTGGGCGGCATCGAGGAGGGCCTCTTTTTCCTCGGGGATGATCATGTCTTGAATGCCGATTGAGATCCCGGCTCGCGTGGCGTGCTCAAAACCCAGGTCTTTCAGGCGGTCGGCAAAAATGACGGTGGCTTTGTTGCCGGCTTTGAGAAAGGCGCTGTCCAGCAGGCTGCCCAGCTCCTTTTTCTTCATCGTCCGATTGACCTCGGCAAACGGAATCTCGGGCGGTATGATTTCATACAGCACGACCCGCCCGACCGTTGTATCGACCAGTCGCCCATCCATACGGACCTTGATTTGGGCCTGGAGTTCGACCTGCCCCTGATCGTAGGCAATACGGACTTCATCCGGACTGCTGAAAATCTTGCCCTCGCCCTTTGCCCCGGGCCGCTCGCGGGTGATGGTGTACAGGCCCAAGACTATATCTTGGGTCGGGGCGATGACGGCCTTGCCGTGGGCGGGCGAGAGGATGTTATTGGTTGACATCATCAAGGCCCGCGCCTCGACCTGGGCTTCAACCGACAGAGGGATATGGACCGCCATCTGGTCGCCGTCAAAATCGGCGTTATAGGCCATGCAGACCAGGGGATGGAGCTGGATCGCCTTGCCCTCAATCAGGATCGGCTCAAAGGCCTGGATGCCCAGCCGGTGCAGGGTTGGGGCGCGGTTAAGCAGGACCGGGTGCTCTTTGATCACCTCGTCCAGGATATCCCAGACTTCCGGCCGCTCTTTTTCCACCATCTTTTTGGCGCTTTTAATGGTAGTGGTATAGCCGCGTTCTTCGAGCTTGTTGTAGATAAAGGGCTTGAACAGCTCCAGGGCCATGTACTTGGGCAGCCCGCACTGGTGCAGGCGGAGTTCGGGGCCGATGACGATGACGGACCGCCCCGAATAGTCGACCCGTTTGCCAAGCAGGTTCTGCCGGAACCGCCCGCCCTTGCCCTTCAGCATATCGGACAGCGATTTGAGCGGCCGCTTGTTGGGACCGGTCAACGGCCGACCGCGCCGCCCGTTGTCGAATAAGGCATCAACCGCTTCCTGGAGCATGCGCTTTTCATTGCGCACGATGATGTCGGGCGCGCTCAGTTCGATCAGGCGCTTCAGACGGTTGTTGCGGTTGATCACCCG
>JAAXHF010000712.1 GCA_012271025.1 Deltaproteobacteria bacterium
GCCGCCCGGATGGGCTACACCTGGTACGTGAACCCCCACGCCAAGTTCGACACCATCAGCCAGCAGGTCGAGATGTACCACGAAGCCGCCGGCGCCGCCAACTCGGGAGCGCCCGATCGCCTGCCCCTGGGCCGCGAGGTCTTCGTCGGCCGCACTCACGAGGAGGCCTTCGCCAGCGCCGCGCCGTACCTGGGCGGCAAGTACGAAGCCTACGCCCAGTGGGGCCAGGACAAGGCTCTGCCCGGCGAGGAGAACTTCCGCGAGCCCTTTGAGGACCTGGCCCGCGACCGCTTCGTCATCGGCGACCCCGACGAGGTGGTGGAGGAGCTATCCCGCTACCGCGCGCTGGGAATGTCCCACGGCTGCTTCCGCATGATGTGGCCCGGCATGCCCCTGGAAGACGGCATCGCCAACCTGGAACTCTTCGCCGACCGCGTGGCGCCGCACCTGCGGGAGGAATGGCTCATCGGCGGAATGTGAACCATATCGACCTAAACGGCGCGGTGAGCATCAGATACATTCCCGTAGCGTAGAAAGGGATGAATGTGAACGATAGTATGAGCAGTGCCCAATACGCATTTTGATCGGCAAATGCCAACCATGTACCGACTATTCCGAGCGCCGTAGCGAAAATCACCAGCCAATTCGGTTCCTTGAACAACGCAGATGCTACCGCTCGACGAGCCCCATGGCTTCCAGCCTTGACGCCAAAAGGCCCAAACTGCGCTGCCCAGCAGAAAAATCCACAACCCGGCCCCGGTTACTAATACAAAGCGTCTATGCTCAACGCCCGGACCTGCCCACGCTTCTTGCAGCGGGGCTATACCGGTCAGCAGCAGAGCTGCAATCAGCGATATGGTGGAAACCAGGACGATTCCAGCACCCAGCAACGGGACCCTGGCCGGAAAACTCAGGCTTTCCAATGGGCAGGTCTCAGGGCCATTGCGTCAACTCCCTTCCGACTCCACAGTCAGTTTATCGCTGAGCCGCAAATAAGGTCTGCTCCGTCTCTGCCGCGGCCTTGATCCGCTCCCAGTCGTACAGCATGGGCGCCATGCGCACCTTGCTCCACATCTCCGACTGGTCGGAGTAGTGCGGGCTGGCCGGGTGCCCCGAGGCTCCCAGCGGCACCGCCCAAAGCGAGCGATTCC
>JAAXHF010000624.1 GCA_012271025.1 Deltaproteobacteria bacterium
GGCTCGGAATCAGCACAAAACTGGCGCTGACCGAGCCCAGCACGGCTCCCAGGGTATTGGTCCCCAGCAGCCGGCCGAGCGCACCGCCCACCCGCCGCCCGGACAGCTGACGCCAGGCCAGCGGAAAAGCCATGCCCAGACACATGGTCGGTAGCAGCATGACCGACGCGCACAGCGCGGTCTGCGTGGCCAGGAAAACGAGCCACGAGTCGCCCCAGCCACCGCCGGCATAGGTCTGGTACGCCAGCCAGGCCAGGCTGGACAGGGGCAGCACGCCCAGTAGGCTGGTCAGGGCGACCGCCCACTGGCTGACGCCCAGCAGGGCCGCCGGAGAGGAGGTGGCCGGCAGTCTGGTGCTGATGAAGCTGCCCAGGGCCAGGCTCAGCAGAAAGGTGCTGAGCATCAGGCTGAACGCATAGACCGTGTTTTCGAGGATCAGCCCCAGCAGGCGTGTCCACACCACCTCGTACATCAGGGCCGCATAGCCGGACAGGCCCAGACACACCAGGACGACCCACGGACTCAGTGTCGCAGCGGGCTGACGGGTCTGGCGAGAAGACGGCCGGGCAGGGGCCTCCAGGCTCAGGGCTGTGCCGCGCAGCAAAAAACAGCCGACACCGACCAGGCCATTGATCAGGGTGGCCGTGACAGTGGTGTGCCAGCTACCCAGACTGGGCAGCAGCACAAAGGCGGCCAGGCAGGCGCCCGAGGCGGCTCCGAGCGTTGCCAGTCCGTACAGGAGACCAGGCGTGCTCGCGCTGCGATACGACCCTGACGGCAGGCAGCGGGCCAACACGGGCAGCGTGCCGCCCAGGCCGACGGCCGGCACGAGCAGGACGAGGACGCTCAGCGGCACGACCAGCCCCAGAACATTCGGCAAAAGGAGCAGGCCGGCGTGGTCGATCAGGCGCAGGCCGGCCGGCACCAGCAGGGCTGACAGCCCGATGCCGATTTCCAACCCGGCGTACAGCCCGAGCGGTCGCTCGGTACGGTCGGCGCGCCGGCCCAGCCACACACTGCCCAGCGCCATACCGGCCATGAACGCGGCCAGGACCGTTCCGGTGGCCGACAGGGTATTGCCGAACTGTAGCCCGACCTCGCGCAGCCACACGACCTCGTAGACCAGACCGGCCAGTCCCGACAGGAAGGCGCAGGCGAGGAGCCACAGGCTGAGGAGGTGGGGAGACACACGCCGCTCCTTACCAGTCGTAGGTCACACCGAGCGCCAGGTTGATGCCCTCGGCTCCCAGCGAACTGAGATGGCGCCGGTAGTAGCGGTCGAGCATGTTTTCTATCGCCGCGTGCAGGCGCAGCTTGGGCCTCAGCCGCCACGAGGCGCGGATATCGAACACGGCGTAGCCGGTCGAGCGGGGATCGGGCAGATAGGAACGGGCCGGGGGGACAACTCTGTCCTGGTCGTCCACAATTTTGGCGCTCCACTCCACCCAGAACGGCCGGCGTCGAGGGGTATAGCGGATACCGATGAGGCCCTGCTGGGGCGAAATGCTGTTGAGCGGTGCGTCGGCCGTGCGGTCGGTCCCTCGGGCGTACGTATAATGGGCAAACACATACACCGAATCGTCCAGCACGGGCGGGGTCCAGCCGGCCTTGGTCTCAACCCCCCAGATTGTGGCTCTGCTGACGTTCTTGGCCTGATACTGATACCAGTACCGGGCGGAGCGCGGCTGGAAGTCGATGAAGTCCGTGAGCTTGTTGTGGAAATAGTGGGCGCTGAGGTGCCAGCGGGGGAAGTTGAGGTGCAGGCCGGCCTCGTAGTTGAGGCTCTTCTCGGGCTTGAGGTTGGGGTTGGCGGCAAAATCAACGCCGAAAAAATGCGGCCCGGCAATGAACAGCTCTCGAAATGTGGGTGTGCGAAAGCCGCGAGCGATATTCCCGGTCAGACGGATCTCGTCCGTGAGGTGCAGCACGCCGCCAATCTTGGGGCTCCACTGATCGGCGCTGCGTGTGTCTTTTTCCAGGCTGCCGAGAAAGGCGTCGGTTGAACTAGCCCGCAGCCGGTACTGGTCATAACGGACGCCGGCGATGATGACCAGCCGATCAAGAATGGTCACTTCGTCCTGCAAATACCAGCCGTAATTGTCGGAGTGGGCATCCGGGAAGCGGGTTGTTTCGCGTGAACTGATCAGGTCCAGCAGCCCGGCGTCGTTCAGCCCAAAGGTAGTGGTGCGCTCGAGCTGCTCGAACTCATCCCGGAAATATTCAAAGCCATAGGTCAGCAGGTGGGTCTGATGGGGCAGGGCAAACGGGGTCGAGCCCCTGACCTCACTGCCCCAGGTATCCCAGTCCAGGTCGTCCTTGATGTTTGTCCGGCTGTGGTCCAGGGAGCGCCGCTTTTCGTCCTCCTGAATATCGGTCTGGTGCAGATAGCCCAGCCAGGTGATGCGCCTCAGCCATGAGCCTGGCGCGTGGTGGTCGTAGCGCAGGTTGAACAGGCTACGGTCCGTATCATCGTCTTGGGTGCGGCTGGCGTATTGGTCGCTCGACGCAAAGGGAATATCCG
>JAAXHF010000608.1 GCA_012271025.1 Deltaproteobacteria bacterium
TGAGTTCCCTGCTCGCTCGTTCCAGGTCCAGCATATTGCTTCTGACCCGCCAAGTTCGTTCAGTTGCCTGGGCGCTGGGCTGACCCGGTCGGTCAGGGACTCATTCTGCGCTTGCGGTAGATTGCCGGATATGATGACCTCGACATTGTCCAGGTAATCATCCAGGTTGTTGTCAGGCAGGACGGCTGCAGCGAGCATGAGGCTTGCATTGTCCCCGGCCCCTTCCCACAGCAGGTACGGCCAGTGGACGCCGTGCAGTCTGTCGAATGCGGGGCAGATCAACCGGCAATTGCCTGGCGGAGACGGCGCTGCTGTGCTGTGTTCTCTGAAGATGGCCATTACCCGGTTGACGATCCAGCTGAGAGCAAGGTCGTTGGCCTCCGCCCCAACGTGGTGCGGGCCCCGGCGAGCAGCAAAGACTGGGTTTGCGGGTCAGGCTAACGGTGGTCCTGGTCGTCGGCGAGCAAGTCGTCGGTGGTGTCGTTGCCGCAGTGGCGACTTTTTACTCCTCCATGAGTTGCCGCAGGGTGTTTCGCTCGTTGTGACAGCTCTGGAGATGCCGGTCCAGGGTCCGCTTCGTCTTCGGCTCGGG
The DNA here is from genome assembly GCA_012271025.1 of Deltaproteobacteria bacterium. Next base: position 593 of record JAAXHF010000608.1, read on the forward strand.
GTTTCTTTCGACCAGTTGCTGGAGATAACTGCTGGTTCGGGCCGGTTGCCCGGCTGGAACCCTGATTGTTCCGATTTCCAGCAGTAGCAGGTCCGGGGCCCGATTGAGGGGAATCTGGCTTTGGGGCAGTGTGGTCGGGTCATGGTTGTGCTGATGAGCCGGTTCCAGGATGGGCTGCGGGGCTTCTTTGAGCTGGGACCCGCAAACCGCAGCATGGGCGGCAAAGACGCGCAGGACAGTGGCCACGGCCTCGTGCTGTTGCAGTCCCATCCGCTGCGGGCCAGCGGGTTCAGGCTGGGTCTCCCCGGAGCGCTGAGGTCGATGAGTCGAGCTGCGGGGCGGCTGGAGTGGATAGCCTTGGCCATGGTGCCGCGCGGGTCAATGTTTACGGCGGCCTGCTGGTCAAACGGGTCGCCGGCCCTTCCGTTGG
>JAAXHF010000375.1 GCA_012271025.1 Deltaproteobacteria bacterium
GTGGACAAGATCCGCTACAACCCCGGCCATCTGCACCATATTGAAAAGGCCAAAAGCATTCCCCAGAAGGTCGCCTGGCTGGTCGATATCGCCCGCGATAACGACGTGGCGATACGGGTCGGGGTGAACTGCGGCTCGGTCGCCCCGGCCTTTTTGGCCCGATATCCGGGCGATCAGATGGAGGCCCTGATTCAGTCCACGCTGTACCACTGCCGCTTGATGGACGAGCTGGGCTTTGCACGTTTTGTGGTGTCGCTCAAGGATTCGGACCCGGCCAAGGTGGTCGAGGCCAACACGCGTTTTGCTGCGGCGCGGCCCGACGTGCCGCTCCACCTCGGCGTGACCGAGGCCGGGCTGCCGCCCGACGGGATTATCAAAAGCCGCATCGCGTTCGAGAAACTGCTGGCGCAGGGCATCGGCGATACCCTGCGCGTGTCCCTGACCCTGCCCAACGAGCGCAAGCACGAGGAAGTGACGGCCGGTTTTCAGATTATCGACGATGTCAAAAACGGGCGCTTTCGGTCGGTACCCGACCTGGACTCGGGGCTGAACATCATTTCCTGTCCGAGTTGCTCGCGGGTCGAGAACGAAAAATTCGTCGAACTCGCCCAGCAGGTCAAAGCCATGACGGCCTACGCCAAACAGCACGATATCACCATCGCCGTCATGGGCTGCCGGGTGAACGGTCCGGGCGAGACGGACGACGCCGACCTGGGTCTGTGGTGTGGGCCGACAACGGTCAATCTCAAAAAGAAGAGCACCAAGCTCGGCCACTTCGGCTACGACGTGGTGCTCGACCGTCTGCGCCAAGAGCTTGACGCCCTGATTGCCGAGCAAAACGCCTGAGTCGTTCCCGCCCGCAGATCGCCTGATGGCAGGTGGGCTGACCGCTCTCCCGTCTCCATGTCCGCCGCCCCTCCCGTTACGGGCAAGCAGCTTGACTCTCCGGCCGCAGCGCATATAAGGCGAGACTGGATGTGTGAGCCAAGGAGCAGCGCGCGGTGAAAGTCAATATCGCCAAGGGCTATCATGCCCGGCTGCGCCAGCAGGCGTTCTACGCGCCCATCCTGGTCGGCCTGACCGGACGGCGCAAAACCGGGCTGGCCATGCGGGTGCGCGAGCTGTTCTCCTTCCGCCGTGAAGGGCTGCCGATCACCGTGCGCCTCGTCGGCTATCAGGGCCGGGAAGGGGTGTGGCTGGTCGCCGTGGCGGTGCGGATTGCGACTGACGCCGAGTCCCTGCTCGAAGGCATCGCCTATCTGAACCCGCGTCAGGCCGACGACTACCATCTGCTCCACCATCTGGCCCAGCAGGAGGGGTTTCCGCTGCTGTTTCTGAACGACAGCCTCAAGGTCGGGGTCGGCCAGGAAGTGGTCTGGTCGGTCCATAACCGCCAACAGGTCCGGGTCTTGTTGCACCAACTCGACCATATTCTGCCCGAACTCCGCGAGGGCGACGGAGCCGACGCCGATTTCAGCGCCATCCGCCAGGAGTTTCACGCCCGCCACTCCGTCCAATCCCTGCTGGCCGCCCAGCCGCATGTGACCGGGGTGAGCTTCGGCGCGTCCTTTCGGGGCGTCGTCCTGGAATAAGCGCGTCAGGACTGCCGCTCATGCGCAAGGATACGCATCGGTATGTGTACACCCCCTCCGACCTGCTCGAATTTCTGAGTTCGCCCTTTGCGACGTGGATGACGCGCAGGTGGCTCGATGACCCCGAGGCCGCCCGGCCGGATGCGGAGTCGGCCCAGCAGCTGAGCCTGGGCGAACACGGCCGCCGCCACGAGCAGGCTTTCCTCAAGCAACTCCGCGACCGGGGCCGCCACGTCCATCGCGTCCCGTCCGGCAGGGATCGCGCGGCGCTCACCCGCAGCGCCATGCAGGCGGGACACGAGGTGATTTTCCACGGCCTGCTGGAAGAGGCCGATTGGCTTGGCGAGTCCGACTTCCTGGTCCAGGTTGCAGTACCGTCACGGCTGGGCGATTACGCCTACGAGCCGTGGGAGACCAAGCTGGCGCGGACGCTGCGACCCGAGTTTGTGGTCCAGCTGTGCGCGTATGCCGACCTGCTCGAAGCGGTCCAGGGGCGGTGTCCCGAGCAGCTGCACTGTGTGACGGGCGACGGCCGGGCGCACACGTTTCGGACGGCCGACTATGTGTATTATTACCGGGCGCTGAAGAACGCCTTTATCGCCTTCCTGGATGGCTTTGACCCTGACAGTCCTCCGCTGCCCAACCCGTGGGATGAGAACGGCCGCTGGCAGTCGCACGCCGAAGCGCTGCTCGAATCGAGCGATCATCTGAGCCGGGTCGCCAACATCAGCCAGACCCAGGTCGAGAAGCTGCACGCCGTTGGTATCCAGACGCTGCGCGGCTTGGCCAAAACCGACCGTCAGCACGTAGCGCGCCTGGATGACGCGGTGTTTGTCCGGCTGCGGGATCAGGCCCGGCTCCAGCTCGCGTCCGCCCGGACCGACAGACCGGCGTACCACATCGTGGAACCCGCGCCGGACGACCCGCGCAAGGGCCTGGCCCTGCTGCCACCCCAGTCTCCGCTCGATGTGTATTTCGACATCGAGGGCTATCCGCTGCTCAGGGGCGGGCTGGAGTACCTGTTCGGGGTGACCTACCTCGAACACGGGGTCCCTCAGTTTCTCGACTGGTGGGCTCACGACGCCGACCAGGAAAAGCGGGCCTTTGAGGGCTTTGTCGATTGGGTGTTCGCCCGCTGGCAGGCTGACCCGGCGCTGCACATCTACCATTACGCCAACTACGAAGTCGCTGCGGTGCGCCGCCTGATGGGCCGCTACGGAACCCGTGAGACCGAGGTCGATGAGCTGCTGCGACACAACGTGTTTGTCGATCTGTATACGCTTGTGCGCCAGGGCCTGCGGGTCGGCGAGCCGCGCTACTCGCTCAAAAACATCGAGTCTTTGTACCGCGACACCCGCCGAACCGGGCCGGTCAGCACGGCGGGTGACTCGGTCGTGGCCTACGAAAACTGGCTGGCCAGCGGACAGCCCCAGGACTGGCGCGCCTCGCCGCTGCTGCGAGAGATTCGGGACTACAACCGTGACGACTGCGAATCAACCTGGCAGCTCGCCGAGTGGCTGCGGGAGCGGCAGCGCGAGGCGGGCATCGCCTGGCTGCCGCCCGGAACCGGACCGGCCAAGGAGGAGGAGGGCGGGGAGCGTGCGGCCGAGCCCAACCCACGCCACGAACTGGCCGAGCGCCTGCTGGCCGACATTCCCCAGCTGGAGCAGGAGCGGGCCGGGGACACCCAGCGCTGGCAAACCCAGGAGATGCTGGGCAACGTGGTCGAGTTCCACCGCCGTGAGGACAAGCCCCTGTGGTGGGCGACCTTCGACCGCCAGGCGATGAGCGAACAGGAGCTGGTTGAAGACCTCGACTGTTTGGGTGGACTGCGCCGCGAGTCGGATCGGCCCGTCCCTATCAAAAGATCCGCCGGCTTCTGGTACACCTTCGATCCCGACCAGGACACCAAGTTGACCCAGGGCGCGAGCTGCTTTTTTGCCCACAATCTCGATATGACGACTGACATCCATGAACTGGACCGAGACGCAGGCCGGGTGTGTCTGAAGTTCGGCCCGCGCAAGCTCACGCAGCTCAAGGGCGCTCCTCCCCCGGCCAGGCTGTCGCTGATTCCCAATGAACGCGTCTCGGCCGAGGTGATCGCCAAAGCCATAGAGCACACCGCCCGAAGCTGGCACGAGGATCGCCGGCTGTCTCCGGCTCTGGCCGATTTCCTGGCCCGGCGACCGCCCCGCCTGTCCTCAGCGCCCCAGGGTGGTTCTCGGGCCTTGGTCGCTCCCGACGAAGACCTGCGGGCGGCTGCGCTGCGGCTCGTGTCGGGGCTTGACCAGTCCACCCTGTGCATCCAGGGGCCGCCCGGTACGGGTAAAACCACGCTGGCGGCTGCGGTGATCGTGTCTCTCTTAGGCCAGGGGAAACGCGTCGGCATCAGCTCAAACAGTCATGCGGCGATTCTGAACCTGATGCAAAAATGCGCCGAACAGCAGAACGGGCAGCTCGCCTGTCTCAAGGTCGGTGGTCCGGCGGACGCGCCGTTTTTCAGCCACTGCCAGGGAGCGCGGCATGTCCCATCCATTCGGTATGCCGCGCCCGAGCTGGACCAGGTCGGACTGACCGGCGGCACGGCCTGGGCCTTCAGCGCCGCCTCCATGCGGGAGCAGCTCGACTACCTGTTTGTTGATGAGGCCGGGCAGGTTTCGACGGCCAATCTGATCGGCATGTCGGCCTCAAGCCGAAACCTCGTCCTGCTGGGCGACCAGATGCAGCTCGGCCAGCCGATACAGGGCTCGCATCCCGGCCACAGCGGCCAGTCGGCTCTGGGCTACCTGCTCCAGGGCCGGGCGACCATTCCCGATACGCTGGGGCTCTTTCTGGACGCCACCTGGCGTCTCCATCCGCAGCTGTGCCACTTCATCTCCGAGACCATGTATGACGGTCGCCTGCGAGCCGCGCCGCCGACGAAAAACCGGCTGGTCCGCAGACCGGCCGACGGCGGGCATCATATCCGCCACGAGGCGGGTCTCGTCTTTGTGCCGGCCGAGCATGCGGGCAATACCCAGGCCAGCGCCGAAGAAGTCGGTCTGATCCAGGAGATCGTCCATGAGCTGCTGGGCCGCGAGTTGACCGACGAGCAGGGC
>JAAXHF010000553.1 GCA_012271025.1 Deltaproteobacteria bacterium
TCGCCGTCGCGCTGATGACGCTGCTGACAGGAGCCGGACTGGCTGTAACCTGGTACGTCGCCCAACTGCTGGGACTGGTGGGGTTGCTCTACATAGCAATCAATGTGGGGTATTCCCTGGGCGGCAAGAACATCCCCCTGCTGGACGTCTTTGCCGTAGCCAGCGGCTACGTCATTCGCGCCGCCGCCGGGGCCTTGGCCATCGAAGTCGAGCCTTCGCCGTGGCTGTACGCCACCACCGGAGCCGGCGCGCTGTTCATTGTGCTGGGACGCCGGTACGCCGAGATAAGGCTGGCAGGGGATGATGCCGGAGAGCAGCGTACCTCTCTGGCCCACTACACCGGGCCGTTCATCTCGCAGCTCCTGACCATCTCGGCAACTGCGGCGATGCTCAGCTATACTCTATACACGATTGAAGCNNGCCGAGGCGCCTGAACACTTGATGGTGCGCGACCTTCCCCTGTTGGCCTGCATAATCGCTTGGCTTGCGGTGTCTGCGGCGGTGCTGCTGCTCTACGGGTAGGCGGTTATGCGTTACTATGAGATATAGGGGGCATCTATTGCGCCCTTTACGCCGGAAGCGCAATTCCCGGCATGAGAACCTTTCTACAGGCCAGGATGAGTAGATGCAGACGCAGCAAGCCCCCACACACCCCTCGGCGCGTACCGCCACGGCCCCGGTGGTCGCCGTGGTTGCCACGACGCCGGAAACGGCGCTGGACGACTTTGCCCGGGCCATGGACCTGGCAGGGGCCGCCCAGTTCCTGCCAACGGGAAATCGCACCCTGCTGAAAGTCAACATTTCTTGGCAGCACTGGTATCCCGGCTGCTCGTCAACGCCGTGGCAGATAGAAGGCGTCGCCAACGCGCTGAGGGCCATGGGCCACAACGACCTGATAGCCGCCCACAACGGCACCGTGGTCGTTGATTCCTACGAGGGCGAGGAGAACAACAAGCACAAGGCCGCCCAGGAGCGGGTTGGCCTGCCAGCCATCCACCTGGACAGCC
>JAAXHF010000181.1 GCA_012271025.1 Deltaproteobacteria bacterium
TCCGGATCGCACTCAGCGTACCAGCGTGCGCCGAGAGCCTGGGCTCGGGCAACGCTGTCCATCGAGGGGCGTCCCGCCTCCTCCCACGCGTCATACCAGTGTGGCCGCTGGACACCCGAGCCCTTGAAAACCCCGAAGCCAAGCCAGAAATCGGTTAGAAGAAACTCTGCCACCGGGCTGGTCTCTTTGTACAAGCCGTGCAAGGGGCGAATGTGTCCGTCGGACTGCGCGATGGTATGCCATGGATAGCCCCACGGGCACACTCGAGTATCGCCCGAAGAGTGGTCGTAAAGGGTGTCGAGGTACACGAGCCCACCGGTGTCGTCCGAGGGTCTCGCCGCGGCCATTTCCAGGGGTGTGGGCGGCCTGTCAGCCGGCCGTGTCGTATCGCCGAGAACGGTTGAGAGAGGCACCAGGAGCAATACCGCGGTCCATGCCAGGGCGGCGGTCCATGCCCAGATGCGCTGCGGGCGCCACATCAGCCAGGCCGCCAGGGGCAGCACCTCTAGGCGCAGAGTGCTCACCACGAACGCCATTAGGCCCGCCACCCCGACGGTGGCCCAGACCGGGCGCACCGGTCGCAACTCGTCTCGGTCGGAACGGAGAGCGATGAGTCCGGACGCGGCTATGACCGCGATCAAGATCGAGGGCTCCAGCCAGCGTTCGGGCCTGAAATACCCCAACAGTTCGGCGGCCACCGTTGCTCCCAGGCCGGCGAGCGCGGCCACGGACAGCCGACGGGACGGACCGGGACCTTGGCGAGCGGCCCACATCGCCAGCACACCGACCACGGCCGGCACCACCGCTGGCCACGCGCCCGGAGGAGCGGCCCAGTGCTCTGCGAGCGGTATCTCCCAGCGCACCAGGAAGCGTCCCCAACCAGCCAGAAAGGGAACCAACCACCAAGCACATACCGCCAACGCGGCGGCCGCCAAAGTCGCAGCCCAGCGGAGGGCTTGGCCAAGGCTGGCACCGCTAGTGGCCAACAGCACCGCCAGCACCACGGCTATGCCGGGCACCACCGTCGGGTTGAACAGGATGGCTACACCCAAGACCACGCCGGCCAGAGCGGGTCGCGAACAGCAGGCCGCCCAGGATGCACTGAACAGGCCCAGAACAATCGCGACCATGGCCGGCCACGAGCCGAAGAAGGTTGCAATTATGTGGAAGCCGGAGAGCACCCAATGCATGTAGGCGGACGCCGCGGTCAGCACCAGCACGGCCCCCACCGCGGCTCGCTGCCGCCGGGGCGGGTACCCGACGGCCCGGGCTAAGCGCAGCGCCCCCCAGGGCAGCAGCACCAGCA
>JAAXHF010000741.1 GCA_012271025.1 Deltaproteobacteria bacterium
CGCTATGAATATCATGCCGCCAACTACCTCGGCTTCGTCCACCTCGGCTGTCTCCTCATCCTGCTCCGCCAGTATTTTTGAGACCGCTTCTACCCATTTTCACTTCAACGACTACTGATTCGTTCGGTCCCTGGGCGATAAGGTCGGGATGAAATCCCTCCAGAAATTCAGGTAATTTTGCAGGACTCGGTTCAACCAGAACCTTGTAGCCCTGGGCTTCGTATTCAGCGGCAACTTCTCGGACTTTCTGGGCTCCATGACCTGACTGGTTCATATGAGCTGCTCCTGTGGTGGGGCATCACTGACATGCACATAGGTAAATTCGCCACCAGACGCAAATCCCTCAATGAGCACCGGTGGGACCCGACTCAGATCAAAGCTTCCTCGAAGCTGTCTGCGGCGGATAATAGCATCAGTCACGAGCGAGTCATCCGGGAAGGCGAGCCCTTTGAGTGCGTCTTGAATAGGCTTCATGACGTTATCAACATCCAAGACTACCTCGTCGTACAGATAGACCAGTGTAATGCAAACTGGACCATCCGCAGGGACGTGAGTCGAAGACCAATACTTGGTCGCCTCTTGTTTCACAAACTCCCTCCATTCCCGGAGTCGTTTGCTTCGGCTGCGCGTCTTTCGGTTGCGCGTCTGCTGAGAGACCGGGCGACTCTTGATGAGGAACTCGAACGGTTGCATACACACGCTCTTCTTAAAACCAGAACTCATCCCACAGCAGCAGCGCGACGACCGCCCGGCGCTGAGACTGGCGCGTATATGCCTCGGCCGCCCGCAGCGCTTCGGCCTCGCGCAGGTGGTAGGACAGCACGTCACCCTTGCCGTCGGGTCGCTGGGGCGGCTCGCGCAGGACGATCAGCAGTTTCTCCTCCAGCACAGGTCGCTCGGTCTCGACTGGAGGCGTAAAGCGGTCGAACGGATAGTTCTCAAGCGACGGTCTGGTCCGCCCCCGGCCACCCGGTCTGGTCGTGCTGTAGCGCTTCTCCAGCAGCCAGAACTGGGAGAAGCCGGGCGGAATACACTGTCGGGCTTCATCGTGGATCAGGTCCAAACGGGTTCTGTCCAGCACCATACTCCAGCGTACCCACTTGCGCGTCATGTAGACAAAGACGTGGCCGGCGTCGCCCTGTCCGGCCCGGGTGAAAGGTGTGCGGGCGGGCAGGAGATTCGACGGAAAATCACGGTAATACGGATCGTAGGCTTGCGTCATGGTGTCCGCGCCCGGTGTTTCTGTCGTGGCCGCTGCGGTTCATGACCCGAAGCTGTGTCGTGGAGATCAGTTATCAGCGATCTCTTGGAGCGCCGGCCGCCGCTTCCACACCTGGGTCGCCTGCTCAAAGGCGTGGGCAAAGCGCAGCAGGCCCAGGTCGCCCTGATACCGGCCGACAATCTGTACGCCGACCGGCAGCCCTTGGGGAGTAAAGCCGCACGGCACCGAGATGGCCGGCAGCCCGGTGACGCTGACGTAATAACACGACTTCATCCAGTCGAGGTAGGTGTCGAGCGCGATGCCGTTGATCTCGGTCACATACTCCTGGGTCACCGGGAAGGGCGGAACCTGGGAAACCGGGGCGACCAGGAAGGCGTAGCGGTCCATAAACTCCCGCATGCGGTGGTACAGTTCGGTGCGTTTGCGCTCAGCCTGTCCGATCTGGGGGCCGCTCAGCTGCTGGCCCTGCTCAATATTCCAGACCACCGAGTCTTTCATCTGAGCCCGATGCTCGGTCAGCAACTCGCCCAGAGCCAGCTCAAAATACCACGCCCGCCAGACCCGAAAGATTTCGTCCGCATCACGAAAATCCGGTGTGGCCTCCTCGACAACGCAGCCCAGCTGTTCAAAGACCGCCCGCTGCGACTCCAGCACTGCGGTGACCTGCGGATCGACCGGCAGCCCGCCCAGGGTCGGGCTCCAGGCGATGCGCGTTCCCGCAAAAGAACGCTCCAGGTCCTGGCTGAACAGGCTGCCCGGTTCATTGATCGCCTGCGGCGTCCGCGGGTCGGGTCCGGCCAAGACGCTCAGCAACAGGGCCGCATCCTGCACCGTGCGGGCCATCGGTCCCTCGACCGCAAACGGGAACCAGGCGACCCGGTGCGGCCAGGTCGGCACCCGCCCCGGAGACGGGCGCAGGCCGACCACGTTGCAGAAACTGGCCGGATTGCGCAGCGAGCCGCCCAGATCGCTGCCGTCCGCCAGCGGCAGCATACCGCTGGCCAGGGACACAGCCGCTCCGCCGCTGCTGCCGCCACAGGTTTTGCTCAGGTCATACGGGTTGTGTGTCGCCCCAAACACCGTGTTATAGGTCTGTGAGCCCGCCCCGAACTCGGGCGCGTTGGTCTTGCCAATAGTAATCGCCCCGGCCTGACGCATGCGTTCAACAATGATCTCATCCTGGTCAGGGACAAAATCGGCGAAAATGGGTGAGCCCAGGGTCGTACGTATACCTTTGGTCAGAACCAGATCCTTATGGGCGATGGGCAGACCGTACAACGGCCCCATGTCGGCAGGCCGGGTCTCATCCGCTTGGCGGGCCTGGTCGAGCGCCTGCTCGGCAATCAGGGTGACGATTGCGTTGACCTGCGGGTTGATCCGCTCGATCTGTCTGAGATGCGCCTCAAGCGCCTCCTGGCACGACACCTCTCGGCGACGGAGTCGGCCGGCTAATTCGGTCGCGGTCAAAAAACACAGCTCGCTGCTCGACATATGTCCGTTCCTTCATTCAGCGTTCAGCATTCAGCATTCAGCATTTTCTTCTAGCCTCTGCCCACATACGGCATCTTTGTCGCCATCACGGTCATGAACTGGACGTTGGCGTCAAGGGGTAGACCGGCCATGTACACGACCGCGCGGGACACATTGGCAACGTCCATGGTCGGCTCGGCCGCAATTGTGCCGTTGGCCTGCGGTACGCCCTTCTTCATTCTGGCCGTCATCTCCGTCTCGGCATTCCCGATGTCAATCTGGCCGCAGGCAATATCGTATTTACGCCCGTCGAGGGCGGTCGATTTGGTCAGCCCCGTCATGGCGTGCTTGGTGGCGGTGTAGGGGGCCGAGTTAGGGCGCGGCACATGGGCCGAGATCGAGCCGTTATTGATGATCCGTCCCCCACGCGGGTCCTGGTCCTTCATGATCTTGAACGCCTCCTGGGTACACAGAAAGGCACCGGTCAGATTCACATCGACCACGCTCTGCCACTGCTCATAGGACAGGTCTTCGAGGGGAATCGGCGGCGCGCCGCTGCCCGCATTGTTGAACAGCAGGTCCAGCCGTCCGAACGTCTCGCGGGTTTTGGCGAATAGCGCGCGTACCGCAGCCGGGTCGCCCACGTCGGTCGGCACGACCAGGGTCCGTTCTCTTTCAGATTCGGCTTCGGCCACAGTCTGCTCCAACAGCTCGGCCCGGCGGCCGGCCAGCACGACCGCATAGCCCTCCTGCAACAGGGCGAGCGTCAGGTGCTTGCCGATGCCCGTTCCGGCTCCCGTCACCAGCGCGACTCTTTGATGTGTGGTCATGATCTTCCCTCCTGTATATCCTGAAAAGATATCGGTGATCTCTCTTTGCGTCGGGATCAGTCATCAGCGATATCTTTTTCACGTAACCAGCCGTCAATCACAAACGGTCCGAACGGCAACAGCCCGGCCAGCACGACCCGCCCAGCCGTTCTGAGTTCCCAGCCCAGCGTTCGCTCGACCCGCAGCACCGCGGCACACAGGGCCATGAACAACAGGCCATGAATCCAACCTGCGACCGTCACGGCCAGGGGCATGTCGCCCAGGTATTTGAGCGGCATGGCGATGCCGAGCAGCACCAGAAATGAGACGCCTTCGGCCAGTCCGATTATCCGCAAACGACTGAGAGCAGGGTTTTGCATACAGCGTTCCTCGATGTGCCCGTCTATTGTTGCTGCTTTCGGCGGCTTTGTCATTCCGTGTCCGGTGTCCATGCTTCGACTTCGCTGCGCTACGCTCAGCACGAACGGGAGCGGCCGTCGGTCCTGAGCCTGTCCTGAGTGAGCCGAAGGGCGTAAGGCACAGCGCGCCTGAAGTCGAAGGGCTATACGGAATCGT
>JAAXHF010000209.1 GCA_012271025.1 Deltaproteobacteria bacterium
TCGGAGATCATGCGCAACATCGTTGGTGAGCGCGTCCTGCGTTTGCCAAAGGGATAGGGAGGAGGCATGGATTTCGGTTTCAGTGAAGATCAAGAATTGCTGCGCGACTCGGCCCGAAAGTTCCTGGACGCGGAGTGTCCGACCACCTTCGTGCGCAAGATGATGGAAGACGACAGCGCCCACGCCACGGAACTCTGGAAAAAAGCCGCTGAGTTGGGCTGGATGGGTATTCTGATTCCCGAGGAGCACGGCGGTATTGGCGGGAGTTTTCTCGATCTGGTTGTGGTGATGGAAGAGATGGGCAGGTCTCTGATGCCTGGACCGTTTTCGGCGACCGTGCTCCTGGGCGGCCCGGCCGTGCTGGCCGGCGGCTCGGACGAGCAAAAGGCTGCCGTTCTTCCCCAGGTCGCGGCTGGTGAACTGGTCATGACCTTGGCCCAGGCCGAAAAGAGCGGCCGCTATGACGCTGGCGGCATTGGTATGCCGGCCACGGCTCGGGGCAGCGACTTTGTGCTGTCCGGGGAAAAACTCTTTGTGCCGGACGCGCATGTTGCCGACCAGATGGTGGTTGCCGCACGTACCGGTTTCCCCGATGCTCCAGCAGAAGAGGGCATTACGCTCTTTCTGGTCGATGCCAAGTCGCCGGGGGTCGAGATCACCCAACTGAAAACCGTAGACATGACCCGNNGTCACGTCGCTTTCCAGGATGTTGCGATAGCTGGCTCGCAGGTTCTTGGCGAGGTGGGTCAGGGCTGGTCGATTCTCCAGCGCGTCCTCGATCAAGCCATCGCCGGGCTGTGCACCGAGATGGTCGGGACCGGACAGCAGGCGCTCGATATGGCCGTTGAGTACGCCAAAGAGCGGGTGCAGTTCGGGAAACCCATAGGCAGTTTTCAAGCCGTCAAACACAAATGTGTGGATATGATGGTCCAGGTCGAAAACGCACGCTCACTGACCTATTACGCGGCCTGGACGGTCGATGAGAATGTGGACGAAGCGTCCCAGGCCGTGCCCATGGCCAAGGCGTATTGCAGCGATATGTGTAAAACGGTGACCAGTGAGGCCATTCAGGTTCATGGCGGCATCGGGTTTACCTGGGAGCACGATATGCACCTCTTTTATCGCCGTGGCCTGGCATCCGAAGCCGCCTTCGGCAGCGCCCCGACCCACCGTGAAGTAGTGGCCCAGACGCTGGACCTGTAGGCGGCCGTCCGTAGCGTTCGCCCTTTTCCGCCATGACCCCCGCTCTGATCGTCCACGGTGGCGCCGGAGCTGCGACGCCTCCAGCACTGCAAGCCGAGCGCCGGTCGGGGTTGGAGGCTGCCTTTGCCGCAGGCTGGGATATTCTTGTTCGGGGTGGGACTGCCCTCGACGCGGTTGTGCAAGCAACGGTGACCCTCGAAGATCATCCCCTCTTCAACGCCGGCCTTGGCTCCTGCCTGACAGAAGACGGGACGGTCGAGGTTGACGCTTCCCTCATGGACGGCTCCACGTTTCAGACTGGCGCCGTGGGGGCGGTCAGGAATATCAAGAACGCCATCCAACTGGCTCGGGCTGTCATGACGGACGGGCGACACGTATTTCTGGTCGGCGAGGGTGCTGAACGATTCGCCTACGAGCACGGGCTACCGCCCGCTACGATGGACGAACTGATTACCATCCGCCAGTACCAGCGCTGGCAGGCGCAACAAACTGCGGGCGAACCCGGGACGGTTGGTGCGGTTGCCCTGGATTCGGCGGGCGGGCTGGCGGCGGCAACCTCAACCGGCGGCGTGATGGGCAAGCGCTCCGGTCGTGTGGGCGACTCTGCCGTTATTGGGGCCGGGACGTATGCAGACAGCGCAATTGGCGCCTGCTCGGCAACAGGTGATGGCGAGGACATTATTCGGGCGACTCTCGCCCGCACGGCGGTGGAATTGCTGCGCGATGGAAGGGACCCCGCGCAAGCCGCTCGCGCTGCTCTGGCTCACCTTACACGACAGACACGGGGAGAGGCCGGTCTGATTCTGCTCGACCCCTTTGGCCGGAGTGGTGTTGTCTATAATACGGAATCGATGGG
>JAAXHF010000488.1 GCA_012271025.1 Deltaproteobacteria bacterium
CGTGTATGTCGTGGCGCCGTTCGTGTTCTTTGGCGTGAATATCGCCCTGTTGCGGGGGCTGCGACGCCGAAGCGGGCTGCCGCCCTGGCTGCGTATCCCGCTTCGGCTGTATTTTGCCTCTGCCTTCACCAGCGTCTTTTGTTGTGTGTTTGTACTCCTGTGCGCTGGAGTCTGGGCGCTGGCCTGGGCGCTCGGCCAGGGGTTGAGTCTCACCGCATGGCCAGCAGCCGTCGAGCAGCTCCAGCCCCCGTTGTGGCAGGCGCTCCGCTGGCTCAGCGGGCTCGGCATAGGCGGTATCCTGCTCGTCTTTGTCTACGGCTATACCTGGGGCCAGGCTTCGGTTCGGGTGTCACGCCTGCGGCTGCGTCCCCAGGGCTGGCCCCACGCCTGGCATCGGTTCAAGATCGCCCATCTCAGCGACCTGCACATCGGCCCCAATCTGAGCCGGTCCGAACTGCAAGCGTGTGTCAGGCGGACAAACGCCCTGGACCCTGATATTATCCTGTTGACCGGCGACCTGCTCGATTCCAACCCGGTCTATATTCCCGACTATTTTCCGCTGCTGGCCGAACTCAGCGCTCCCTACGGGGTGTTTGCCTGTCTGGGCAACCACGACCACTATGCGGGCGCGCAGGCGGTAAAAGCCGGCCTGACCCGGCATACACAGATACGCCTCCTCCAGGACCAGCGCATCAGTCTCCACAAGCACACCGCCGCCCTGCACCTGATCGGCCTTGATGACCGGGGCCGGGACTGGGCGCGCGGACTCGAAGAACTGCCCCTGTTGGCGGAACTCCAGGCTTCCATTCCGAGCCACGAGCCGTGCATTCTGCTGTCTCACCGCCCGGACCTCTTCCCCCAAGCCGCCCGCCAGGGCATTGCGCTGACCCTCTCGGGCCATACCCATGGCGGCCAGTTCGCCCTGCCCGGCTGGGAGGGCCGGTTCAATCTGGCCCGCTTCATCACCAGCTTCTCTCGGGGTTTATACCAGCAGCTGGGTGTCTATCTGTACGTCAATCGCGGAATTGGGGTCGCCGGCCAGCGTATTCGTCTGTTCAGCCCGCGAGAAATCGCCCTGATCACCTGCGAATCCACACCCCACCTGTCCCAGCCTGCGGACTCGGCATAATACGTCCGTTCCGCAGAATTATGTCAAGTTTGGTGCCCGGACCATGAACAGGGAGCGTGATCTCCTTTCAGCCCGCAATAGTCATCACGCCCCCTGTTTCCAGACTATTGACCGCATATCTGGATTTCTGCATTGTGGAGGGCGCCATGCACTATCTCACCCGTCTGGTCGAATTTGAGGCCTCGCACCGCTACTGGAATCCAGAATTCACGCCTGAGCAGAATCAGCGGATCTTCGGCAAATGTGTCAGCCCCTACGGCCACGGGCACAACTATGTCCTGCGCGTCACCCTGGCCGGCCAGGTTGCCCCGCGCACCGGAATGGTCATCAACATCACCGAGCTGGACCGTATCCTCAAAGAGGTCAGCGCCGAGTTTGACCACAAATTCATCAACCTTGACCACCCGGCTTTTCACGACCGTATCCCCACCACCGAAAACCTGGCCGCGTATATGCGCGACCGCATTGAAGACACGCTGCGCAGCCAGCCTGAGAAAGACTACCGCCTGGCGCTGGTCCGGCTGTATGAGGAGCCGAGCCTGTGGTCCGATGTGGTGAGCGGAGAAGGGAAAAACATGGCATCCTTAACCAAGACCTTTGACTTTAGCGCGGCCCACCGCCTCCACAGCACTGCGCTGTCCGAGGAAGAGAATCGGACCGTTTTCGGCAAGTGCAATAATCTGCACGGCCACGGCCATAACTATGAGCTCGAAGTCACGGTCAGCGGCCCTATCGCTCCCCAGACCGGGATGGTCATGGACTTGGGAGAACTGATGCAGATTGTCCAGGAAGAAGTGTTGGACCGCTTCGATCACAAGCATCTGAACGAGGACACCCAGGAATTTCAGCGCCTCAACCCGACCGGCGAGAACATTATCCGGGTGATCTGGGATCTGCTCAAGCCGCGGCTCGGTGACAGTCTGACCAGAGTCGGTCTGTGGGAAACTCCCAAAAATTTCTTCGAATACCACGGCGAAGAATGATCCTGAGTATTCGCTCAGGGATCAGCCAGTTTCAACGAGGAGTCGTATGGCCAGACAGGATCTGAACGGTCGGACCGCAATTGTCACCGGCGCGGGCTCGGGCCTGGGTCGCGCCACCGCCCTGGCCCTGGCCGCAGCAGGCGTGCGGGTCGCCCTGGCGGCGCGCACCAAGTCGGCGCTTGAGGCTGTGGCCGACGATATTCGGGCGGCCGGCGGGACTGCCCTGGTCATCCTGACCAATGTTGGCGATGAAGACCAGATTGTTCACCTGGTCAGCCACACCCATCAGGAATGGGGTCACATCGACATTCTGGTCACCAGCGCCGGCGGCGCCAGTTTTGGCTCCCTGGTCGAGTCCAGCACCGCTGACTGGGACAGCATGATGAATACCAACCTGCGGGCGACCTATTTATGCGCCAAGCATACGCTGAAGGTCATGCTTGCCCAGCAGAGCGGCCACATCTTGAATATCCTGTCCCTGGCCAGCCAAACCGCCCTGCCCGGCTCGGCCGCCTATACGGCCTCGAAGTTTGGCGCGCTGGGTTTGACCAAGGTCATGGCGGCCGAGGTGCGGAGTCAGGGCATCAAGGTCACTGCGGTGATCCCCGGCGCGGTCAACACCCCGCTGTGGGACAAGAGCGGCGGCGACTTGGACCGCACCAAAATGCTCACTCCCGGCGATGTTGCCGACGCCATGCTCGACGTGATCGCCCAGCCGCCAGGCATTTATACCGACGAAATTTCGCTGATGCCCCCGCTGGGCATTCTGTGAGGACGGAGGGAGTGGGATTCGAACCCACGAGAGCCCGTTAAGACTCTGCCGGTTTTCAAGACCGGTGCATTCGACCGCTCTGCCATCCCTCCTCTTTCAAAACGGCACTTACCACGCCACCCGACACCCGTCTATAGCCGCTCGTACCTGGCCTTTTCCTACATACTTTCAACACCACATCCCCCCTCAGGTGGGCTCCGGACAGGAAACCGGAGCCCACCTGAGTTGGTGGAATATTCATTTTTGACTATAGTCAATTAAATCAATAGGAAAAACTTTCTCGCACCTCTCAAAAGTCCTACACTGGGTAAACGACGCGTCATGAGAAATGCCTTAACCCTGGCTGTCCTATCCTTCGTCCTGTGTAAGCTCAGTTTTTTCAGCCTCAGCTGGCTTGTGGCTGAAAAAACAACGGCTTTCGACTGGAAACGCATCCAACACCCCCACCCTCAGCTGTTGCACGACGGTATCCAACGCTTGAGGGACATCCGGCCGCCCAGCCTTTACGTTCTGGGGGCGACCAGTCTGCTTTACCACACCGTGTCCTTCTTCCCAGCCCTTGAGCTGCTCGCCCTGCTGGAGTCGCTCGTCTTCGAGCTTCCCTACCAGGCCGGGGATGGCGTGTGGCAGTTTGTGTATCTCGACCCCCGTGAGCGACTGTGGCCGTGGGGCGTATACGCGTTGGTCGCCGTGTGTGGGGTCGGCTGTGACGGGCTGTCTGGCTTCGTCGGCTGGAGCCTGCTCAAGGCGGCCGACCGGAGCCGATTCTTCTCGGGCCTGCCCGGCTTTCTCATCGCCAACGTTCTCTTCGTGCTGGTACTGTGTGGCGGAAGTGCACTCTTCCTGTTTATTGTGGTGTCGCTCAGCCTGCCCAGAGCCATCGACTACCAGGACGTGGTGTTGCTCATCCCCCAGGCCATGAGCGTTGGCATCCCGACCCTTGCCTATTGCGGTACGGGCCTTGCCATCCTGGCTCTGCGCCGGGTGCCGACCGGGTTCCGCGCCCGGCTCTCGTCCCGGTCTGGCCATCGGCCTCTTCTACCCGGCCTTGGAACAGCGCTGGGCACGCTCAGCGCCCTGCTCGTCGGCCTGCTGAGCTTCATGGTGTCATAAATGGAACGCAGCATTCTTGGTTTTCACCGCGACGAAGCCGGGGATTGGGTGGCCGAACTTGACTGCGGCCACAGCCAGCATGTCCGCCACCGTCCGCCGTTTGAAAACCGGCCCTGGACCACGACCGAGGCGGGACGGCGGGCCAAGCTGGGGCAGCGCCTGGTGTGCCCCAACTGTGATCGTTTTGAGATACCGGACGGATTCCGGGCCTATAAGCGAACGCCGGAGTTTGATACGTCCTCGATTCCGGACGGGCTGCGCAAGGCTCACTCCACCAAACGCGGGGTGTGGGCCACAGTCCATGTGCTGGAAGGACGGCTGCGCTACATTGTTCATCCGCCCCTGGCCCGGGAGTTCCTGCTTGAGCCCGGGACTCCGGGCATTATCGTCCCCGAGGTTCTGCATCATATTGAGCCGCTTGGCCCGGTCCGGTTTTATGTCGAGTTTTCTCAACGACCCACACTCTAGGCAGCCTGCTCGTTTGTATCTGCTACACAGGAGAGAAGCATGGCCCTGGCACAAAAACCACGCCTGTATCTGGCCGGCCCCGAGGTGTTCCTGCCCGATGCGGTGGAACACGCCCACCACCAGCGTCGGCTGTGTGAACAGTACGGCTTTATCGGCCTGCACCCCATGGACAACAACGTCGAGCTTGGGGATCGCTCCCTGCAAACCGCAGTGCAGATTTATCGCGGAGATATCGCTCAAATCCGGACCTGCGACATTGTCGTCGCCAACTGCAACGCCTTTCGCGGCCTGCTGATGGACGACGGCACGGCGTATGAGATCGGCTTCGGCAATGCTCTCGGCAAACCGGCCTACGGCTACATTGCCAGCCTGAATTCGCTTGCCGAGCGCACCCGCAGCCAGTATCCGTGCCGGCAGTTAGCGGATGGCACAACGATCGATCAAGACGGCTATCTGGTCACCGAGGATTTCGGCACCTCCATCAACCTGATGATGCAGTGCGGCATGCTGGACAGCGGCGGACGCTTGGTTGAGGGCGACTTTGAAGCCTGCCTCCAAGCGATACGTGAGGATATGGACAGCGGACGGCTCAGTCTCGGTCCTGCAACCAGCGCTTGAAGCCTTCGGGCGAGTTCCCGTACGGCAGGCCGCGCGCATAATACTCTTCGAGCAAACGCATATCGTTCTCGTTGAAATTCAAGAAGCCCTTTTGTTCTTTGCGTTCCTCCTCCTGCCAGGCACGCTCAATCATGTCTCGAATTTCACGGTCACGTTTGCTCATCCCAGACCCCTATGCTGCCCCAGGAACGGGCGCCGCAGAATCGATCAGCTCGGCGTGCTTGAGTTCAGCCCAAAAATCGACCGGAATCGCCTGCTCGAAATAGCCGACATTGTCAACCAGTTCTTGAACAGAACGAGCACCGGGAATAATGGAAGCCACGGCTGGATGGCCGAACGGGAACTGGAGGGCAGCGGCTTGAAGCGATACCTGATATCGGGCGCATACAGCCTCAATGTTCCGCACCCGGTCCAGGA
Source organism: Deltaproteobacteria bacterium (assembly GCA_012271025.1). The sequence goes on from JAAXHF010000488.1 coordinate 5,501, forward strand.
TATCCGGCGGTGCGGCCTGATAGTTGTAATACGCGCCCTCCACGGCTCCACTGGCCAGGATGCCCGAGTTATACGGCCCGCCAATAATCAGGCTGATGCGCTTTTGGGCGCACAGCGGCAAAAATGAGCTGAGGGCCCCCTGTTCCAATAAAGTGTAGCGGCCGGCCAGCAGAAAGCAGTCAAAATCGCCGGCGCGGGCAAAGTCTTCCAGCATCTGCCACTGGTTCATACCGACCCCGAGTGCCTTGATCACTCCCTGGCTGCGCAGACGGTCGAGCATCGGATACGCTTCGGCCATGGCCTGCTCAAAATGGCTGGCAGCGTAGGGGTCGAGCCCTCTGATGGTGGCGGCCTCGTCCGGGTCGTGCATCAGCACAATGTCGATGCGGTCGGTGTTGAGTCGGCCGAGACTGTCTTCAAAGGAGCGCTGAATCGCGTCGGCCGAATAGTCCACCACGCCCCGGTACGGCAGAGCCTTGTCAAACAGATCAATCGTCGCCGCCTGACCGGCCGGCCGGGGTTCAAGCGCCCAGCCGACCTTGCTCGAAATGACGACCTCATCCCGGGCATAGCGGGCCAACCCTTTGCCCAGGCGGAGTTCGCTCAGGCCGCTGCCGTACAGCGGAGCCGTATCAAAATAGCGCACGCCTGCCCCATAGGCAGCCTCGATGGTGTCATACGCGGCCTGGTCTTCGACCGCAGTGTAGATATTGCCCAGCGCGGTGCCGCCCAGCCCGTACTGGGTGACCGATACCGCAGTGGTCCCGATTTGACGCAGTTGGCCTGCTTTCATACGCCTTGTCCTTACGTGTCAGCCACACGCGCTAAAGCGCTCCAGGTGGTGTTCGGCATCGCCAAAGGTCTGGCTAATCGTGGTCAGACGCCGAAAGGTATGGCTGACCTTCAGCTCTTCGGTCATGCCCATGCCGCCGTGCAGCTGCACCGCTTCCTGGCTGATATGCCGACACGCGTCCGAAATCTTGATCTTGGCCGCAGCAATCACCCGTTTGCGCTCAGCCGCCTCGGCGCTGTCCACCTTCACACACGCCAGGCAGGCCATGGATTTGACCTGCTCATAGGTGATCATCATATCGACCATGCGGTGCTGTAGAGCCTGAAAGGAGCCGATCGGCACGCCGAACTGCTTGCGGGTCTTCAGATATGCCAGGGTCGCGTCGTTGGCAAACTTCACCGCTCCGACCGTCTCGGCGCACAGCAGGGCAATGGCATAATCGGTGACCTCTTCGATCAGCTCCAGGGCCTGCCCTTCGGCGCCGATCAGGGCGTCGGCCGGCACTGCGGTGGCTGAGAAGCGGATGTCGGCCGCCCGCAGATTATCGAGCGTTTTGTACGAGTTGAGGCTGACCCCGGGCGCATTGCGGTCAACCAGGAACAGACTGATGCCGTCGGGATCGGTCTCCTCGCCTGCGGTGCGGGCCGAAACGATCAGCCAGTCTGCGCACGAGCCGTGCAACACCACACATTTTTCGCCCTCAATGACATAGCCGTTGGCGGACGTGCTGGCCCGGCAGCCGACCTGGGACAGATCGTAGCGCGCCCCGCGCTCGGTGTGGGCAAAGGCCAGCTTGCAGCGGCCCGCAATCAGGGCGGGCAGAATCGCCCCTTGCTGCGCCTGACTGCCGCCCCGGGCAATGAACTGCCCACCCAGACCGACCGTGGCCAGATAGGGCTCAACCAGCAGCCCCTCTCCAATCGCGGCCATGACCGGCATCAGGTCAACCGCACCGCCGCCAAAGCCGCCCACCTGGCTCGAAAACGGCAGGCCCAGCAGCCCCATGTCGGCCAGGCTGGACCACACCTGCTCACTATAGCCGGGCTCGGACTCGACAATCGCCCGACGAGCCTCAAACGTATACTCCCGAGCGATAAACTGCTGAACGGTGTTGGCCAGCAGCTGTTGTTCTTCCGTGTAGTCAAAATTCACAAGCTTCTCTCCTGAGAGCCGGCTTGCAGTGCCGAGAATTTACAGGCCCAGGGACATTTTGGCGATGATATTGCGCTGGATTTCGTTTGAGCCGGCATAAATCGTCGTCTTGCGATAGTTGCAGTAGCGGGGCGCAATACGGGCGGTGTCGGCGTCGAAGTCTTGCGCCTCAAGCGCCTGAAAAGCCTGGGAAAACGGCCCGACCGCATCCATCATCAATTCGGTCAGAGCCTGCTGAATCTCGGTGCCGCGAATCTTGAGCAGGGACACCTCGGCGCCGGGGTCACGCCCGCCGCGCATCTGGTCCAGAAAGCGCAGGTTGGTGATCTCCAGCGCCATCAGCTCGACCTCGACCCGGGCCAGCCGGTCGGCAAAACGGGGGTCTTCGAGTAGCGGCCGGCCGTGTTTGGTCTGGCCGGCGGCCACAGCCTTGAGGCGGGCCAACTCGCGCTTGGAGGTGCCGATGCTGCCCGTGTTGAGGCGCTCGTGACCGAGCAGATATTTGGCTACGGTCCAGCCGTCGCCCTCCTCGTGGACCAGGTTTTCGGCCGGAACCCGCACATTGTCGAAAAAGACCTCGTTGACCTCGTGGCCGCCATCCATGAGCACCAGCGGCCGGACGGTGATGCCCGGCGTTGTCATGTCGATGAGCAGAAAAGAAATGCCGTGCTGCTTCTTCTGGGTCTGAAAATCGGTCCGCACCAGACAGAAGATCCAGTCGGCATACTGGGCCAGGGTGGTCCAGATTTTCTGGCCGTTGACCACGTACTCATCGCCCTGGCGCACCGCGCTGGTTTTGAGCGAGGCCAGGTCTGAGCCGGACTCGGGCTCGGAGTAGCCCTGGCACCAGAAGTCGTCGCCGTTATAAATGTGTGGCAGATAGGTGTTCTTTTGGGCCTCGGTGCCGAACCGAAACAGCACCGGCGCACACATCGACAGCCCGAACGGCATGCGGCCCGGACAGCCGGCCGCCCCCATTTCTTCCTCAAAGATATAACGCTGGACAATCGTCCAGTCGGTCCCGCCCCACTCCTGCGGCCATTCGGGCGCCACCCAGCCCTTGTCGGCCAGGATTTTGTGCCAGCGGGTGTAGTCGTCTTTGCTCAGGTCTTGATAGGTGACGACTTTTTCGCGGATATCGTCCGGCAGATTGGCCTCGATCCAGGCGCGCACCTCGTCGCGAAAGGCTGTCTCCTCGGCGGAATAGTTCAGGTCCATCGTTCCTCTCCCACTCGCTTCATTCGGCGTGTTCAAGCCACCAGCGGCTGATGTCGATTTCGAGCGTCTCGAAGGGCTCGGCGTGAACGTGTTCCACGTCACCGTGGCTGCCTACGACAAACCAGCCGGACTCCTGCCGACGGTAGACTTCCAGGGTGCGCTGGAGCGGATCAACCAGCCACACATGACCGACCCGTTCGCGGGCGTAGATCGGCATCTTGCGAACCCGGTCGGTCCGTCCGGTACTCGGTGAGACGACTTCGCAGATCCAGTCCGGCGCCCGGTCGGTATAGGCAAGATTTTGGGCAGGCGGCATATTCTCGTGTCGCCAGGCAGCAATATCCGGGACGAGGATGTCCGCGCCAAGGTGCAGTTCCGGCTCAAAAAGAAACCACCAGCCTCCGGGCTCGTCAGCATCGCTGCGGGGGCGATCAAAAGGGCTGAGATCCTGGATGATGACCAGAGCGGCCCGAGCGTGCGGGAAGGCGGGTCTGGGCGCAGTCAGCAGCTCGCCATCAAGAATCTCGGCGATAAAGCGGTCCGGAACCTGAAGCAGGTCTGCATAGGTCGCGCGACGTTGGGCTGGGTCCATGCGGGCAAAGCTAGCACAGTCGGCCGCACACGTCACACCACACTCGTCACCACGCCCAGCGGTGCCATCCCGCTCAGTCGGCGCTAGGCCGCCCATTTGTCGCGCAGAAACTCCCCGACCCGCACAATCCCGTCCCGGCCCTCGGGCAGCATGGGATGGAAGGCGTGCCAGACATGAATCATGTCTTCCCAGACTTCCAGGGTGCTGTCCACGCCGTCGGCCCGGGCCTTGTGGTCAAGCTTGATCGCGTCGTCCAGCAGGACCTCATCCCGGCCGACGTGGATCAGCAGCGGGGGCAGAGAGCGCAGATCGGCAAAGTTGGGCGAGGCGTAGGGATCGGTGACGTCTTTGCCCTGGAGATACAGATCGACCATTTTGCCGATATCCGGTCCAACCATCGGGTCTGCCTCGGCCCGGGTCTGATAGGACTCGTTGGAGCACGTCATGTCGGACCAGGGGCTGATACACACCCCAGCCGCAGGTAGCGCCAGCTGTTGGTCTCGGGCTGCAACCAGGCTGGCTGCGGTCAGCCCGCCGCCGGCGGAATCGCCGGCAATGGCCAGATTGTGTGGCGCAAAACCGTTATCGAGCAGCCAGCGGTAGGCGGCCACCCCGTCCTCGACAGCGGCCGGAAACGGCTCTTCGGGCCCCAGCCGATAATCAAGCATGAGCACCGCAGCCTGAGCCGCCCGGGACACCTCGCCGCCGAGCGAACGATGGGTGTTGAGCGAGCCCATCACATAGCCGCCGCCGTGCAAATACAGAATGGCCCGCTCGGCCTCGACGCCCGGCGCCCGCAGCCATTCGGCCGGCCGGCCGGCCACCGTCAGCGCTTCGACGCCAATATCGTCGGCCACCCGGAAGGCGACTTTTTCCATGCCCGCCCGGCGCTGGTCCAGGCTGACCGGGGCGCCCGATGCAGCCGTATTTTTCTCGCGCAAAATACGTTTCAGCTTGACAATCTCTGGTCCGGCCATGTTCAGTCCCTCCTTATGGTGCACGACTCCCGCCCGTCATACGCTATTCTGAAGCGTGGGGAAAGCCGAACCGGTCCTCATGCATCGAGCGGCGCCCCGGCCCAGTCTCTGCCAAGCGTGGTTTCGACCTCAATCGGCACCCGACCGCCAACGACTTCCTGCATGGCCGCAGTCATATGGCGGGCCAGCCACTCGGCCGCCCGGTCCGCCTCGGACAGCGGCGCCTCGGCCACGATTTCGTCGTGAACACAGGCGACCGGAAACGCGCCGGGCGCCTCATGACGGTGTGCAAATAGACGGCCTAAAGCCAGTTTCAGGCCGTCCCCGCCGCTGCCCTGGACCGGAATATTGAGCAGGAC
>JAAXHF010000368.1 GCA_012271025.1 Deltaproteobacteria bacterium
GAGTAGATACACTGCTCGCTGCGCACCCGGGCCAGACTGCGCCGCTCGGCCAGACGCTGAGCCTCGACAATCCACTCCGCAGGCGTGGCCGAGGTGCCGATGAGCCGGATCTTGCCGGCCCGCTGGAGGTCGGTCATGGCGGCCAGCGATTCTTCCAGATCGGTGTCCCAGTCGCGCCGGTGGAGCTGGTACACGTCGATATAGTCGGTCTCCAGCCGTTGCAGGCTGTTCTCAACCGCCCGCACGATCCAACGCCGCGACCCGCCGCCGAGGTTGACGTTGGTGGCCGGCCTGGAAAACTGGCCCACTCGGTCGATGGGAAAAAAGCATTTGGTGGCCAACACCACCTCGTCCCGTCGGCCCTTGAGCGCCTTGGCCAGGATGCGTTCCGACTCGCCGCTCGAATAGGCGTCGGAGGTGTCGATGAAGTTGATCCCGGCCTCAAGCGCGGTATGGGTGATCCGCACACACTCGTCGTGATCGGTATTGCCCAGCGTGCCGAACATCATGGCGCCGAGGCAGAAATGGCTGACTTTTACGCCGCTGCCGCCAAGCGTGCGATATTCCATGCCGATTCCTCCGCCGCGACTCAGACCTGGGGGACGATGGCGTCGATGTCCTTGAGGTCCTCGGCCGACAGCTGCCACTCCGCAGCCACGGCGTTGGCCCGCACCTGGGCCGGCTTGGTCGCCCCGGCAATGACCGAGGCGACGCACGGCTGGGAGGCCAGCCACGAGAAGGCCAGCTCCAGCAGGCTGTGGCCACGTCCCTCGGCAAAGGTCTGGAGCGCCTCAAGCTTGGTAAAGTTGTCGTCTGTGGCCCAGCTCTGGAAGCGCTCCATCGCCCCCAAGCGGGTATCGGGATCAAAGCCCTGGCCGCGTCGATATTTGCCGGTCAGCAGGCCGTTGGCCAGGGGAAAGTAGGGCAGCTGGCCGAGTTGATGGGCGTCACAGGCCGGGATGGCGTCGTCTTCGACCTCGCGTTTGAGCAGGCTCCACTCGTTCTGGGCGGTGTCAAAGCGGGCCAGCTTGCGGTCCTGGGCGGTGCTCTCCGCCGCGTTAATCATCGTCCCGGTGTAGTTGGAATGACCGATAGCCCGGACCTTGCCCTGCCGGACCAGTTCGTCCAGGGTCTCCAGGGTTTCCTCGACTGGGGTCGTCTCGTCCGGGTAGTGCATCTGGTACAGGTCGATCCAGTCGGTCCGCAGACGCTTCAGGCTGTCCTCAACCCGGGCCATGATGTACTCACGCGAGCCCCAGCGCTCACCGGTTTTCCTGACCTTGGCCACGCCGCCGAATTTTGTGGCCAGGACGATGTCTTTACGGCGGCTGCCCAGCACCTGGCCCATCATCTCTTCCGACACGCCGAACCCGTACAGGTCGGCCGTGTCAAAAAAATTGATCCCGGCGTCAAGGGCCGCGTCAATGACGGCCCGGCACTCTTCGAGTTGAATGCGCATGCCAAAATTGTTACAGCCCAGCCCGACAACGCTGGCCTGCAGGCCCGATGAGCCCAGCGGACGTGTTTCCATGCCTGTCCCTCCTCTGCCTCGGTGTGATGGTACGACGCGGCAGACGCTAGCATTTCCGGGGCGGAAATTCGAGAGGGCGTGACGGCTAGGGCGGGTCGGACGATCCGGGCTCGGATCCGGCTGCTGGTGCCTGGCCGAACGAGCCGCTGCCCGAATCCAGAAACGCCTGTTCGTCCGGCGTGGACCGACGCCCGAGTATGACATTGCGGTGCGGAAAGCGGCCGAAGCGCTGAATGATGCTCAGGTGTTTCTGGGCGAAGCCGAGCCAGGATTCGAGAAACGCCCGCCAGTCGGGCGGAGTCTGGGCCAGTAGGGTCTCGCAGCGCCGGACCGACTCGCGCTGGAGGGCGAGATCTTCGGCGTGCTGCAAGGGCATGAGAAAAAAAGCTTGTTCAGCCGGGGCAAGCTGGGCGAGATACGTGTTGTCCAGGCCGTATTGACACAGCCGCTGGGCTTGCGGGTCTGTGCCAAACGCCGCCGGCGTGCCCCGAAACAGGTTGCGCGGCAGCTGATCCAGGGCAACGATAAGCGCCAGACAGGAGCGGGCCGCGGTCTGCCACGCGTCGAGCTCTCCGTCACGAGCCTGAGCGTACAGCCCGGCGCATCGATCCCGGATCAGGGCGTCCGTGTCCGGGCTGGCCTCGAACCAAAAAGCGTAGCGTTTGTCTGCCGCCTGGGCGTCAGCGACGGTGTCGGCAAACCACAGTGTCAGTAGCTGGTCTGGGCTCATGGCTGGCGCTTTCTTTTGTGTTTTTGCGCTTTGCAGGCTAGCATGTCTGCCAGCCGGGGGCGAGGGCAGGGAGGGCTGCTTGATCCCCAAGCCCGAACCCTGTACATGACTCGTTCTTTGCGGGCTGAAGGGAGGGACACACCAGCATGCGCTGCGCCCGGTGTGGGTTTGACGCATCCGATCTGTGG
>JAAXHF010000547.1 GCA_012271025.1 Deltaproteobacteria bacterium
AACCCCAGCCAGATGCCCCGCCGCCGCACCGGAATGACCTTTGCAATCATGTCCAGCCACGGCGGCGTTCCCAGCCCTGCCCCCGACGCGGCCATGCCAATGCCCACGAGCACCGCAATAAGCGCAATAGTTGGACTTTCAACTGCAAAAAAGAGGATTGCCAGACCGATCAGGAGATAGGGCAGCCGTTCAAGGAAGAAGCCGATGACCATCACGAACGGCTTCTTGTAGGGCATGCTCTCGGCCAGGTTAGCGGTCAGAAGTTGGGGAAGGTAGAGGCCCAGCGACCACATCGCCGGGACAAGACCGATTACGAGTTTGGAATCGGTCAACTGGCTCACCAACACCGGGACCACAGTTTCTCTTGAAATGAAACTGATGCCCAACGTGATGAAAGTTATGTCCCACAGACTAACGGAGAAATTCCAGGTTGTATCGTCGTTACCGCGCCCCATCGGTGCCGGCCCCGCCCGTATCTGAGTAAGGCCGGAAACCCCGCACCATCAGCCCCGGAGGCTCGTCCTCGCGGCGGGCCAGCTGCGCTCGGCTCTCAGCTTCGGCGCGGTTGGAAGTGGTCGTCGCCCGGATGATGGCGAAATCATCGGGACGCCGGTAGCGGTTGATGAAGACAGGTCGGGGCCTGTCCGAGTGGTTCTGCTTGGAGCCGTGCACAGTCCTGACGTGAAAAAAGATCGAATCGCCCGCCTGCCCCGTGATCGGCAGCGCAACCTCCCAGGGCCACTCGTCCTCGTCCAGGCCCAGGTGGGAAAACGTATCGATGTGCTGCAGCTGGCCCTGCTTATGTGTGCCGGGAACGACGTGCAGCGCCCCGTTCACCAGGTCGGTGTCCACAACATACGAAAGAATCCCGACCGGCCCTTCAAACCGGTGCTCAAAATAGGCCGAATCCTGGTGCAGATGCTTTGGGTGCCCTCCCACCGGCTCCTTGACCAGCGACTGCCCCTGTCCGAACAGTTCAACATTGGGCCCCAAAATCGCTTCGAGAATGTCGAGCGCAGTCGGGTCCATCGCCGCCCGCAGAAACGCCGCGCTCGTAGTGTAGCTGATGCCCACCGTCATAATCTGCTTATCCCTGCTGTACCCGTCAGGTGCCGGGATGAACAGCGAGCCGTTCGGCGAAACCCAGCCCTCTGGCTTTCTCTCCGCCCGGTCGAGCATCTCGATCGACTGCCGCACCGTCGCGCCGAT
>JAAXHF010000625.1 GCA_012271025.1 Deltaproteobacteria bacterium
CTACAACCTATAGTAAAACGCTCTAACCTCCCTGCAGAAACCCATTACGAGATGAAAGCCAACCCTGGCGGCTCAATAGACCTCGAAGTGCTGCTTGACCTGCTCAAGAGCGAGCGCAGCATTCTTGAGCAGGTGTTTGGGCTTGTTGAGGAGGGCGAGGAATAGGCGCGGCTCTCAGCCGAAATCGGTGAAGAGACGGCCGGTCAGTCAGCCGCAAAACGCCGGATCGCCTCCAGCACGCCCTGGGCAACGGCACGCGGTCGCTCGGCAATGCCGTGGACATGCTCTTCTTGTCCACGCGGATCGACCTCGGCAATCTTCGTGCCCTGGCTGACCTGAATGCCGTCTCTGGTCAAACCGCGAATGATGCCGGACACCTGGGCGCGCAGCTCGGTCTGTCCGACCCGTCCCAAGACCTGACCGGCCCGGACCTGGTGCCCCACGTCCAGAGCTGTCCGAAAAACGCCGTCGCTCGGCGCATACGTATAGCGCTCCCTGGCGTAGCCCTGAATCGTAATCGGCCGGCCGGTGTAGGCTTCGGCGCTGCCGCTGGTGATGATCGTGCCCAGGTTCGGTCCACGGTTGGTTTCAATCACACAGTGGACGGTCTCGCCGGCCGAAAAGCCCGGTCCCAGACCAATGACCAGGGGAGCATGGTCAATCTGTTTTTCGGCGATTTGGCGCTTGCGCATCCGGGCATCGATCAGCACACGGGGCGACAACGCGCTCAGCAGGGTTGCAAGCGGCCCGGTGTAGACCGGTACGCAGCCGCCCTGGTTGATCAGGCCAGTCACGCGGTCGAGCGTCTCGGCGTGCTTGGCCTGCACGCCCTCAAGCTCAACCCCGCCCTCGAAGACTGCGGTCGCAAAGGCCATGCTGCGCCGGGTGGTTGCCGGAGTCGGGCTTTCGACAATCACCGGTCGATAGCCGTGGCTGAAGAGCTGGTGGGCGACGGCTGACGCCAGGTCTCCCCCGCCCCTGATTACAATGGGAACGGCAGCTACCCGAGACACCCGCACCAGCATATCCAGCAAGTCCTCTACCACGACTGCGGGGTTCTGACACAAGCCAGTGTGTACCGGCGAGGTCTGAATGATCGTACTCCGAGGAGCGACCAGCCAGTGGAAGCGCTCCTGCTGCGGTAATTGGCCAATCGGTCCTGCCCTCTCACCAGCGGTACAGATAGCAGAGATAGACGTAAGATGCGCTCTCAGGGTTTCCATATCGAGCGTGGCATCGACGGCGCGCAGCCGCTTTTCGTCGAGTTCAATGCGCGCTTCCAAGAAGTCTGCGGCTGGGCAGAAAACGATCACGCCGACGTTGAGAAACTCTCCCCGCTCAACCTTGGGCACGACACGTATAACAGCGTAATCATACGGATAGGGACCGGGCACGGAGCGCCTCCTCCAAAAAATCACGCGGCGGCGTGAGCCGGCTGAGAAAATACTCAATGTAGGCGTTTCGGTGTTGGTCGCTCGTTTCGAATGGAGCATTGTCAAGCAACCACGCCTCAGGAATGCCGTTCACAATGCGTTCAATGACGTGTGGTGTCAGCCGTGCTGCCAGCTTCGCGTCTGCGTCTTGAAGCGCGCTCGCGAACGGCAGCAACACATGGTCTTTGACCAGTGGGAAACGGTCCCGGCTGCGTTCCAGATACGTGCCGCGACTGTGATGGAAGTACAGCGCTGCACCATGATCGATGAGCCATACCTGACGGTGCCAGACCAGCATATTGACGTTGCGCGGTGTCCGGTCAATGTTCGTCACGTATGCGTCGAACCACACGACCGCAGAGGCAAGGTCTGCATCGGGCCGCAACGCAACCGGGTCAAACGTCACTGAGCCGGGCAGATAATCGAGCGCCAGGTTCAGGCCGGCGCTGGCTCGGATCAGATCTTGTATTTCCGGGTCGGGCTCAGTCCGAGCCAGCGCTGAATCGAGTTCAACAAGGACAATCTCAGGTACGGGAAGTCCTGAAGCACGCGCAAGCTCGCCTGCGATGAGCTCTGCAATGAGCGCCTTCGGTCCCTGACCCGCGCCGTGAAATTTCAGCACATACATGCCCTCATCATCGGCCTCGATAATGGCCGGCAGGGAGCCACCTTCCCGCAGGGGGGTGACATATCGGGTGGCTGTCACTGTTCTCACGGCTGTCCTCAGGCTGCCCACTTCCTGTCCGTGCTGGCATGGTCGATCATCAGCTCAAAAATGGCGTCACATCGATCTCATTTTTCGTCCTTCTCATTTCTATTTCTCAGACAATCCAGCGGCCATCCTGACGAATAGCGTCATACATCGCATCCGGCGCAAGATCGGCTCCATTAGGCCACTGCACGGCACCCATTTGGACATCAACACGAGCGAAGAAATCCGCGTCCCGCAGTGCCTCAAATACGGTTCCTTCAGCTTTCGGGTCTGCAAGGAACCGGCTGAGGTCCACTTCTCCTTCCGTTCCGTCTACAAACACGACCTTCAGACGTCTCTCGGACAACGCCGTGACCGAGACAACCCGCCACGATGCAGTATGCCGTATCTTCGGCACTACTTCAGGGGTTCGATCGGGTTTGGGGTCTGCAACTGATTGCATAGATTCCAGTCCTCCCTCAGTTCGTCGCGGTGTTCCGCTGCCCATTCAAGAACGAGAGCTAGGGCTCTCTGAGGAAGCGAGCCGCGTAGGACACGAAGATCGCGCAAGTCGATGAGCGCTTCATGTTCGCCATACAGCGCATGAAAGTGTGGCGGGCTGTGATCCCACCAGAACATCTGGATCACGATACCATAGAATATGCTGAGCGTTGGCATTGTATATTCTCTGGAGGACTCCTCTTCGAGTTACTCTTTGGTCATTATTATTCGTCCCAGCCATCGAGGTAACGATCCTTGAGCTGGGCCAGCAACCCAGTGAGATTGCCCACCGCCACCACGCGCCACACGCCCGCGTCGGATTTGCGCATGCTGACCTCAAGCTCCTCCCCGTCCTGTAGCGGGATCACAAACAGCCGGACGCCGTCCCGCGTTTCGCCGACAAAGATCGCGCCGATGATCGCCAGGGTCGGAATGGCGGGCAAGGGCCGACTCCGGTCACGAATGACCTGCTCGACCACGAGTGCCGTCCCGGCCGAGACAAGGCTACGGAACTCGCCACTCAGGGCTCGCAGGCCCTGCCGCACGAGGTCGGCCAGCGAGCCTCCGCCAACCGAGTCGTCGGGTTCGGGCGGCTTGAGCCCCAGTTCGTCAGCCGCATGGTTGATCACACTGTCGATGTCCACGTAGCGGGCGAAACGTTCATAGTCGTGCGTGTCCAGGGCGCGCTGGATGTGGTACAGCGAATAGGATGGGGTGAAGGTCCAGGCCAGACCTCCGACCAGCACGAACACTACAAAAGAGATTGATGATATCATCCAAAGAGAAGTGGTCATCATCAATCTCTTTTCAATGACACCGAGGCCGACGATGAGCCGATTCGAGCGCCGTGGTTTTGCGGATGGAGGCTGTTCCATAGCGTCCCATCATATACGAGGAAGACCCTCGCCGTCAGCCGGTCCCGTCAAGAAGAAGAGGAGCGGAATAAGCCCTTGACACAATTCCGAAACTGAATAAAAATGATCGAACTGTTCAGTATTGCAACTCTTCAGTAAACCAGAAAAAGGAAGCCGCCATGCAGAAATTACCGTCCCACGCCCACGAAGTCCCCGCCAACGGCCCGGCGGTTGTCACCCAGTTTCTCGATGTGGAAACACCGGAAATGCGCAGCCTGTACGAGAAGGCCAAGCGCGACCAGTGGAACGCCTCAAGCGATATCGACTGGGACAGCGGCCTGGCCCCGGACTGCGGTATTCTGCCCGACGGCCTGATCGACATTTACGGCACCCCGTACTGGGAGCGGATGAGCGCGGCCGAACGCCTCCAACTCAACCGCCATTTCTCGGCCTGGCGGATCAGCCAACTCATGTACGGCGAGCAGTTTGCCCTCATGGTGTGTGGACAGATCGCCAACGCCGTGCCCGGCATTGACGCCAAGTTTTTCATGGCCACCCAGGTCATGGACGAAGCCCGCCATTCCGAGGTCCTGGCCCGCTATCTGTACGAAAAAGTCGGCGTCACCTACCCCCTCACCTCAAACCTGAGCGACATGTTTGACCGCGTGCTCGAGACGCCACTGTGGTACCTCAAGACCGTCGGCACCCAGCTGGTGGCCGAGACCCTGGCCGTGTCGCTGTTTCGGATGCTGGCCGACCACAGCCCGGACCCGCTGATCAGCCAGATCTGCCGTCGCATTCTGGCCGACGAATCCCGGCATATGGGTTTCGGCATGCTGAGCCTGCCCGAGCAGGTCACCGAGCTGTCCGACCGGGAAATCGCAGAAGCCGAGGACTTCGCCTGCGTCGCCACGGCCGGCCTGCTCCAGGGGCAATTCCCCCAGGAGGCGTATGAAGCGGTCGGTTTCAGCAAGGCCGAGATTCACGACATCAAAACTATGCGTCGCACAGCGGCCGAGAAGAACGAATACGTCGCCTTCCGCCAGTACTTCAAAAAGGACTTCCACACCGCCTTGTGGAGCAATATGGACAAGGTGGGTCTGCTGAGCCAGCGCGCCATCGACAAACTCGGCACGATGGGCATCTGCGCGCCGGAGCGCAGCGCGGCCGCAGCCTGACGGCCGCCGTTCGATTATTCGGGTGAGCCGACCAGGGGCGATTCACGCATCGCCCCTGGAGCTTTTTCGGCCCCGGTGTTGTCTGCCGGCCCGGGTGTGGCAAAAATATCGATCTGGCGCCAGTGGTCCTGACAGAAGCGCCAGCAAAACCCCAGCCCCAGGATAATCACATTCGCCGTACCGGCCAGCCACGGGCCGAGCGACTCAAGATTGGTATACGCCACCGAGCCGAGACTCAGAGGCGCGAAAACCAGGAACAACACCGCCAGGGTAAAGCCGGCCGGCCAATGCGTATCACCGGCGCCCCGCAAGGCGCCGAAAAAGGTCATGCCCAAGCCGTCGAACAACTGAAAGGCAACCGCGCACAGCAGAATGTTGGCGCCCAGCTGAATGACCAAGGGATCGGTGCTGAAGACGCCAATCAGGGAAAACCGGAACACAAAAAAGAACACGCCCATCAGACCCATATAGACCAGACAGATACACAGCGTTTCGTACACCCGCCGGACGGCCGTCTCCCACTCTCCGCGCCCAATATAGCGCCCGACCAGGGCCGACAGGGCCTGCGACAGGCCCAGCGCCGGCATGAACGAGATCATCATATACTGCACGGCGATATTGCTGGCGGCCAAATGTTCCTTGCCGAACTGGCCCACGATCATGACGATCAGCAGCCCCCAGCCCAAGATGTCGATGGCTCCCTGCACGCCCGCCGGCCAGCCGATATGGAGCAAGCGGCGCGTCCGTGACCAGTCGGGAGACCAGACCAGACGGGTCGAAAATTCGGCCCGGTAGCGCGACGACAGGAACACGCCCAGCAGCACGCCCAGCTGGACGACAAAGCTCAACACCATAGCCAGACCGGCCCCAGTCAGGCCGAGCCGCGGAGCGCCCCAATTGCCGAAGATGAAGACATAGTTCAGGACCACGTTGGTGCAGTTGGCGGTCAGCACGCCGACCAGGGCGACCCCCGGCCGGTGGATGCCGTAGAAAAAGCCGCTTAAGGCTCCGATCATCACCGACAGACCGATGCCCCACAAGCGGACGCGAAAATAGGCCACCTCAAGCACCAGGACTTCCGGCTCATGCCCGAACAGCGAGAAGAAGCCCGGCGCGAGAGGCCAGAACACCGCACAGGCCAGACCGACAAGCGCACCGAAATATATCCCCTGCCAGGCGTAGGCTGCGGCTTCGTCGGGCTCGTCACGTCCGAAGGCCTGGGCCGCAAACGTATTCACACAACGCGTAATGCCGAGCGGCAGAGCCGTCAGGGTAAAGGCGATGACGCCGCCCGGCATGGCCGCTGCCACTTCGGGGGTGCCGACCAGGGCGACCATCCAGGTATCGACAAAGCCCATGACGGTGAATGAGGCCATCGAGGCGATGATCGGCAGGGCCAGGCGGAGAATTTCGCGGAGTCCTCTCAGGGTGGGAAGCGTCATGGTATGTCCGTTGGAAAAGCAGCCCGGCCAGGGCCACGGCAGAATGTTTCTAAGTTGATCGTTTTATACTAGACTGCGCAAGAGCCCAGGATGAAGGAGGAGGCACCCATGGCGACATCGCGAGCAGCAAAAACGGCAAAAGCCATCCGTCAGCCAACGGCAAAATCCGCCCAGCGCAGCGCCCGCCGCACGGGCGCAACACGGGCCGGGGCCAAGGTCGCGCCCATGGATGATTACGAAGGGGTGCGGCAAGTCCTGAGCCGCTACTGCTTTGCGCTGGACAGCGGCCAGCTCGATCTGCTCGGCCCCCTATTTCACCGCGAGGCCAGCTTCTCCGTCTCGTTCGAGGCCGGCACAACCCACACCGGCCGGACAAAGATTCAGGCCTGGTACGAGCAGCTCTTCAGCCGGCGCGCGGACCAGGTGCGCTGTGTGCGGCATAAAATCTACGAGCCGCAGCTGAGCATCAGCGGGACACAGGCCAGCTCGGTGGTGTATTTTGATGCCGACTCGCTCCAAGCCGACGGCAGCGTCCGGGTTGTGGCTGGCCGTTATGACGACACGCTGGTGAAGGAGCGCGGTCAGTGGTTTTTTAAGGACCGGACCATTACGGTCTTGTACAACTACACCCCAGGCAAGGGCCAGGAAGGAATGTAAACGTTATGGCAGACTATATCAGTGTTGACGAAGCCCGGACCATGTCCGGCCTGAGACTGGTCCTGACCCCGGGCGTGCCGGGCCCGTGGAGCGAGGCGGCCAAGGGCATTTTTGATGTCAAAAAGCTCCCGTATGTCCGTGTCGCCCAGGAACTCGGCGGCGAGAACAAAGCCCTGATCGAGTGGTCGGCCCAGGCCACCGCTCCGGTCGCAGTGTGGAACGACGAGCCGCCGCGCTCAACCTGGATCGAGCTGCTGTACCTGGCCGAGCGGCTCGCCCCCGAGCCGGCCCTGATCCCGACCACGATTGAGGACCGGACAAGCATGTTCGGCTATTGTAACGAGCTGTGTGGAGAAACCGGGTTCGGCTGGTCGAAGCGGCTGATGCTGGTCCATCCGGTTCTGAGCGATCCGAACGCCAGCCCTGAAAACCGGGGCTTCGCCAAATATATCGGCGATAAATACGGCTATGAGGCGACGGTGGCGGGGAACGCCCCACACAAGACGGCCGAGATCATCCGCTTCCTGTGCGCGCGGCTTGAGCGGCAGCAGGCTGCGGGCAGCCGGTTCTATATCGGTCAGCAGCTCAGCGCGCTGGATATCTACTCGGCCGCGTTTACCGCCCTGATTAAACCTCTCCCGGAAGAGCTGTGTCCCATGCCCAAGGCTATTCGGACCATGTACGTCAACACCGACCCGGTTCTCGACGCCGCGGTGCAGCCGATTCTGATCGAGCACCGTGACTTCATCTACAACGAGTATCTGAAACTGCCGATTGACCTGTAAACCGAGGTCGCTTACACGGATCGGCGAGGGCTGGACCGGCCTCACGACGGCGGCTCGTCCGCCTCTGCGGCCGGATCGCCCTCGCGCACAATCTCCACCACATCGACCTTCATAAGCGTGAGCCGGCGTCTGCGCTGCTGAAACATGCCTTCTATCTGTAGCGGCGTTCCGGGCTGGGCCTGGGAGATTTTCGACAACAGATCGCTCGGACCGATGATGTTATAGTCAATTGAGTATCTGCCCGTCTGTTGAAGAATATGGCGGCTGGTGACGATGTGCTTAGGCAGGTTGACGGCTCGGACCTCGACCACCTCGAACTGGTAGGTCTCGCTGAATTTGGCGATCCCCATGCTGACAACGGCCAGACTGCTGGGGTCGGGCCGCGAATTGATAAAGCCTTTGAAGCGGACCATAAAAGGCGTCCGCGAGTCCTCAGAGGACGGGTTATCGCCACCCACCCCGAACGACAGGCCCGGAACCGGGATCTGGGCCGTCGCCGACGACAGCACGCAGAGACTCACCAGGCTGCTCACCACGAGCACTACACTTGCTCTTGCCACGTGCTTCATCATCGCCCTGCTCCTTCTTGCTTCAGCCGGGTTTCCAACAGCTCCAGTGCCGCGCGGGTAAATGTCCACATGTTGGCCTCACGGTCGGAGTGGCGGGTTTCAATCGTCAGCGTGTGTTCGACCGGGCCGGCAATGGCGATACAGGCATGGCCGGCCCCATCCCCGTAACGGTTGCCAGTCGGACCGGTCGCTCCGGTCTCGGCCAGCCCCCAGGTCGTGCCCACATGGTCTCTGACCGCTCGCGCCATACGCAGCGCATAGGGCTCGCTGCTCGGCCGGACGCCGGCAAAATCCTCGTCCGCCAGCGCCAGCAAGGTCCGCCTGGCCTCAAGGGTATAGATCACCCCACCGCCGACGAAATACGCCGAGGCGCCCGGCACGGCCAGCAGCGCGGCCGAGATCAGGCCCCCGGCCGACGACTCGGCAACCGCGATTGTCTGTTTGCGTTCCTTGAGCAGGGCGCCGACGGCCTGACCCATGGCGGTTAAATCACGCATATACGCTCCGTTTGGCTGGATAGAGAGGAATGATTTACCCCTTCAGGGGTATCCCATTTGCGGTCTCCAGACAAGCATATGCGTCGCTCCTCGCCCTTCGCCCTGGATTATGCTAGACAGGCACACGACCGCCCCCACAGGAGAGTGATTATGGACACACGCTACGG
>JAAXHF010000522.1 GCA_012271025.1 Deltaproteobacteria bacterium
GAGTCTTGCCCCGTCTCCAGAGCCTGGAGGTAGTGCACGGGGATGTTCACCGCCTGGGCGGCGTCCTGCAAAGAGATGTCTCGCTGCTCACGCGCCTGCCTGAGTGCCGTGAAAATCGAACTCAACTCCTGTTCCCCCATGATCTCCCCCGTATCTGACACGGCCCCACCATCCCCCAAGATCGAGACACGCGGAACTCACACCAAACCGTCGAGCGTCCGGCCGGCCTCCGGTCCCTTCTCCTGGTCTGTCGCCTGGCCCGCCTTTCCCTGCAAGAAATCGATGAACTCCTGCACGGCGGGCGTAAACTGCCGCCCCCGTTTGGCAATGATGCCGAGCGGTCGGGTCAGGATTTCGTCCTGGATCTGTACCGCAACAAGGGTGGTGTTTTTCACTTCCTGGCTGATGGCCGGCTCCGGCACGATGGACACCCCGGCCCCAATCTCGACCCCGCGTTTGATGGTCTCGATATTGTCCATCTCCATCACATAGCGCACCTTGACGCCATTGCGCCGCAGTATGCGATCCAGAGCCCGCCGGGTAGCAATATCCCGCTCGAAGCCGACGAACTTTTCGGTATCGAGTTGCCTGATCGAGATCTCGGAAAATGTCGCAAACGGATGCTGGGGAGCACAGATCAGGACGAGCCGGTCCTCACGAAAAGGGGTGACCAGAATCTGCGGACGCTTGCTCGGATAGGCCACAATCCCAAGATCAACATCCCCCCGGCTCACCTCATCATAGATTTTATTGGCCCGGGTATATTCGAGGTGAATATTGACCTCGGGAAACGTCTGGAGGTAGCGCTTGAGCGGGGCGGACAGCTCGTACAAGCCGACACTATACACTGTCGCAACCCGGACCGTGCCGGCCACCGAGCGGGACAGGCTGTGCAAACTGTCCTCAATCTCCCGGTACTTCTGGATAATCTCCTTGCCGACCTTGTATAAGACCTGGCCGGCCGGGGTCAACCGCACGTGGCCTTTGGAGCGCTCCACCAACTCTCGGCCGTAGCGCTCCTCAAGACTCCGAATCTGCTGGCTGACCGCCGACTGGGTCACGAAATTCTTTGAGGCTGCCAGCGAGAAGCTGCCTGTCTCGGCCAGATCACAAAAAACCTTGAGCGTCTCGACATGCATGTTTCTAATAATGTGATAAAGTTTTTTTCACTTTACTTATAGCTCGAATTTCGTTAGGGTTCCACCTCATATCATGCGGCAGCGGGATGCAGCTCTTCACTCATAGCGCTGCAATAAGGAGAGGAATTATGTTTGAGCCGGATACCCTTCTCCCAGAACAGTTCTTCAGTATTCTGGGTAGAAAACCTTTGCAAGGAGAAAAGCGCCTTTTGCTGGCCATGCTAGAGGATGCGGTGCACTGTTTCCAGACCTACCTGCTGGCCCGGAAACCGCACGAACGCCGTCTGTTCCAAGAGGCTCAGGAATGGATCGAGTCGCCCGACACCCACTGGTTTTTCTCGTTTGAGAATATCTGCGACATCCTTGGCATCCACCCCGGCCGGATGCGTGAAGCCCTCCAGGAGTGGAGAGAACAACAAATTCTCCTCCAGCAGCAGGAGGTCGCTGAGATCGAGGTAGGCCAGGGCATCCCTGTTCAGCCCAGCCTCGCTGAGCCCGAAATGGCCCAACCCGCCGGGTAGACCCGTCCAGCGGGGTGCCGGGCACCCCGCTCGTTCCACCACGTCCCCCTCACCCGACCACGCTCTCCAGCACCGCAAACAGACACACCGCCCCGGTTTCAACGATTTCGCCCAGCGCTCCGATCACATCTCCGGTCACTCCGTCCAAGCGCCGATTACAGTATAAGATCCAGCCGATCATGATGCCCGCCAGCCCCAGGAAGACGAGTAGGCCGCCCACTTCCACCAGGCTCAACATCAGGATCAGCGTTATCACGCTGGCCATGCCAAACTCCCGAAACCCCAGGCCCTGCATGAACGCGGCACCCAGCCCGTGGTTGCGGGCGGGACGCGAGCTGTAGGCCATCACCACACACGCCCAGCGACCCAGCATCGGGCTCAGCAGCACGGCCGCCCCGCGGTAGCCGGTATCAAGACAGGCCAGGGCCACGACTTTCAGGACAAGGATAGCCGCCAGAGCCGCTATCCCTACCACACCCCAGGGGCGGTCTTGCATATCGGTCAGACGGGCCGCCCGCGGCTTGTGGCCCAGCAGGCCAACCGCACTGGCCGCCACGCCTCGTAACTGTAAGCCGCGACCCAATATGGCCAGGAGCGCGACGAGGACCACACTCAGCAGGCTGACCGGCAGCATTGGCCGCAAGCCACTGTCCACGCTCCAGGCCGCGACGCCGAGCAGCAGACCGATCAGCGGAAAAAAGACGCCCGACCGACCAAAGCGGCCGGGCTCAAGCACCGGCGGACGGATGAAATGGACGCAGGTCAGGAATTGGAGGGCGATCAGGAATTCACGCAGCACCCCGGCTGCTATAGCACGTCCCGGGACTGGCGCAAACGCGGCGGCGGCGTTGCAGAGGCGGGGGTGGGGGCGTATGCTCGACGGCGTCGTCCCTTTCTGTCGATACGGTCAGCACGCCACACACAAGGAGCACACGCCATGGGTGAGCCAACGATTGTGATCGAAAAAAATGTTCCCGTGCCGATGCGCGACGGGGTTGTCCTGTACGCCGATGTCTATCGCCCGGCCGCAGCCGGCCGCTATCCGGTCATCCTGCAACGCACGCCCTACGATAAGGGCCTGACCAGCATCGGCATGCTGATGCTCGACGTGATCCGCACTGCGGGCGAGGGCTATGCCGTCGTCATTCAGGACTCGCGCGGCCGCTATACCTCGGAGGGCACGTTTTATACCTTTCGGGACGATGTCAATGACGGCTATGACACGGTTGAGTGGTGTGCCGTCCAGCCCTGGTCGGACGCTCAGGTCGGCATGTACGGGGCCTCGTATGTCGGCGCCACACAGTGGCTGGCGGCCATCAGCACCCCGCCGCATCTCAAAGCGATTTTCCCCCTGATTACCGCTTCGCACTACCACGAAGGCTGGACCTATCAGGGCGGGGCGTTCGCCCTCGGCTTTAACGAGAGCTGGACGATGATCAGCCTGGCCTCCGACACCTACCAGCGCCTGGCCCGGACCACACCCGAAGCGGCCGAGGACATGGGCAAGATGGTGGCCGGCATTGACGACATGTGCCACTGGTTCCGTCATCTGCCGCTCAAAGACTTTCCCCTGTTCGGCCAGGCCGCAGGCTATTTCTACGACTGGCTGGCCCACCCGGACGACGATGAATACTGGGCGGCCTGGAATATCGAAGCCCAGCATCACGCAGTCAGCGTCCCGGCCTGCAATGTTGGCGGCTGGTACGATATTTTCCTGGGCGGCACAATCCGCAACTACCTGGGCATGCGCGAGCGGGGCGGCAGTTCGGACGCCCGGCAGGGACAGAAGCTCATCGTGGGTCCTTGGCATCACACCTTGCCGCTGAACAACGTGGTCGGCGAGGTCAATTACGGCTTGGCCAGCACCTCACTGGCGGTTGATCTCGACGGCCTGCACCTCAAATGGTTTGACTACTGGCTGAAGGGCAAGCAAAACGGCCTGCTGGAAGAGCCGCCGGTACGGATCTTCGTCATGGGCGAGAACGCCTGGCGGACTGAGGACGAATGGCCGCTGGCCCGCACCCGGTACACCCCGTACTACTTCCACAGCCAGGGCGACGCCAAAAGCCTGCGCGGCAACGGCACCCTGAGCCCGGAGCAACCCCGCGGCGAGCCGGCCGATGTCTACGTCTCAGATCCCCGCAACCCGGTGCCGACCAAGGGCGGCGGTCTGTGTTGCTGGCCGGCCGCAGTGCCGGGCGGTGCCTTCGACCAGCGTCCGGTTGAAGAGCGCTCGGACGTGCTGGTCTATACCACGCCGGTTCTGGAACACGATGTCGAGGTCACCGGACCGGTCAGCGTGCAGCTGTACGCGGCCAGCAGCGCGCCCGATACCGATTTCACCGCCAAGCTGGTCGATGTCCATCCCGACGGCTATGCCCGGAATCTGACCGATGGCATTATCCGCGGCCGCTACCGAGAGACGCGGGAACGCGCAACACTCCTCACTCCCGGAGAGGTGTACGCGTATACCATCGACCTGTGGTCCACCAGCAATGTATTCAAAGCCGGCCACCGCATCCGGGTCGAGATCGCCAGCTCAAACTTCCCCCGCTTTGACCGCAATCCCCAGACCGGAGAAGCCTGCGCCGAGACTGACCGTCTGGAGCCGGCCCTGCAGCGCGTGTTTCACGACGAGACACGGCCATCACATATTGTGTTACCTCTCATTCCCCGCTGACGCATGACCCCGAGCAGCAAGGAGCCCCGAGTATGGAACTCACCATCGAAGACATCGGCCGGGTCCGCAAGCTGATCCTCAACCGCCCCGAGTTCATGAACGCGTTCAACAACGCCCTGTATAAAGCCGTGCACGATAGCCTCAAACAGGCCGAGCAGGACGCGGGCGTTGCGGTTGTCCTGCTCACCGGCGCGGGACGGGCCTTCTCGGCCGGACAGGATTTGACCGAGATGCAGCGTATGGTGGACGGCGGTGGCGACCCCTACCAGTTTCCGGGCTTCCTGGCCCAACTCACCGCATTTCGCAAACCGCTGGTCGCGGCGGTCAACGGCGTGGGCGTGGGCATCGGCATGACCATGCTGGCCCACTGCGATCTGGTGCTGATGTCGAGCACCGCCCGCTTGCGCACGCCCTTTCCCCAACTTGGCCTGGCCCCCGAGGCCGGCAGCAGCGGCCTGTTTCCGCTGCGCATGGGCTGGCAGAACGCAGCCCACACCCTGCTGTCGGGCAAATGGTTGAGCGCCCAGGACGCCTATGAGGCGGGCTATGTGTGGAAGATCTGCGAGCCTGAGCAGCTTATCGAACAGGCCCTGGCCGTGGCCACGGATATTGCCGCCAACCCGATTCCGTCGTTGATCGCCACCAAGGAACTCATGCTGGCCGGCGGCCGGCTGGCCGTGGCCAAAGAATCCCACGCCCGCGAGCTGGAAGCCTACAAAGACCTGGTCGGCGCCCCGGCCAACCGCGAGGCGATTGCGGCCTTCTTTGAGCGGCGTGAGCCCGACTTCAGCAAGGTATCAGGGGCATGAGGAGGACGAGTCATGACCCAATGGCAGTACACCAAGGGACTTCACGACCTGGGTAACCAGGTCTACGCCTATCTGCTGCCCGACGGCTCGTGGGGCTGGAGCAATGCCGGCCTGATTGTCGGCGGAGACCAATCGCTCCTGGTCGATACCTTATTTGACCTGAGGCTGACCCGGGACATGCTCGACACCATGCGGGCCGCCGTACCGGCCGCCGCCTCGATCAAGACCCTGGTCAACACCCATGCCAACGGCGACCACTATTTTGGCAACGAGCTGGTCCACGGCGCCGAGATCATCGCCTCGCAGGCCTGCGCCGACGAAATGGGCGAGCTGCCCCCCGAGCGGCTGGCCGAGATGATGCGGGCCGCCCCCAGCATGGGCGAACTGGGCGCCTATCTGTCCGAAATCCTCGGCCCGTTCGAGTTTGAGGGCATCACCGCCACGCTGCCCACCCGGACGTTTGCGGGCCGTCTCGACCTCCACCTCGGCGACAAGGAGATGCGTCTGATTCAGGTCGGCCCGGCCCACACCCGAGGCGACGTGCTGGTCTATGTCCCGGACGACCGTACCATTTTTACCGGCGATATTCTCTTTATCGACGGCACCCCCCTGATGTGGAACGGCCCGGTCGCCAACTGGATCAAAGCCTGTGACCTGATGCTTGGCCTTGAACTTGAGACGGTTGTGCCGGGCCACGGACCGATTACCGACAAGCGCGGGGTGGAGGCGGTCAAGGGCTATTTACAGTATATCGAGGCCGAAGCCCGCAAACGCTATGACGCCGGCCTGTCGTGGACCGAAGCGGCAAACGATATCGGGCTGGGCGATTACTCGGCCTGGGGCGATGCCGAGCGCATCGCGGTCAATGTCAATACGCTGTATCGGGAGTTCAGCGGCGACCCGACTCCGCCGGCTTTTGCCGACCTGTTCGGGACGATGGCCCGCTTGGCCAAGCGGGGAAAGGGCTGAGGGCTCACACAAAGAGGTCGTCGGCCGCCATTGTCCAACCGGGAACGGCAGGTTCGG
>JAAXHF010000327.1 GCA_012271025.1 Deltaproteobacteria bacterium
CTCCAAGCCACTGTCAACAGATACGAACGTAATCCCGAGGCCCGGAAGCAGTGCATCAACCACTACGGCGCGAAGTGTTGTATTTGCGGCTTCTCATTCGGGGACACATATGGCAGCGATAAGGACTTTATCCACGTGCATCATGTCAAACCGCTGTCGGAAATAGGAACGAGATACACTGTTGATCCGATAGAAGACCTCCACCCGGTGTGTCCCAACTGCCACGCGGTTATCCACATCCGCCAGGGCGAGCCTGCATTCAAAATCAAAGAGGTCGAAGCGTTTTTACAGCGCGAAGAGTCCCGCTAAGATGGGACGGTACGGTTTAAGGATTTAGACCCCCGCTGCAGCCAAGGCTTGCTTTGCCACTTCCGGCAGGTCGATTGGAACGAACATGGAGGCGGGATAGAGGTAGCCGTCGGACTCTGATTTGTCCTCGTCAAGAACCCGGACCAGGTCGTGTGCCTCGGCCTCAGCGTCTGACAACAGGCGGTAGACTTTACCCACGATCAAACTGGCGGGGTTACTCTCATTGTCTATGCAGATCACGAACTCGCTCATCGGACTCTCCGAGGGCGCAGCATACTGCGCCCCGCTGAGTTCCTACTATGGCGTCCACTCAAAATAGTCGCGCAGGTTGTCTAACTCGCGCTGCTGACAGGCGACCGCGATGCGCAGCTTCTCCAGGTGCTGCTGGACCATTTTTTCGCCTCCCTTGACCGGATGGTCGGCAAAAAAGGCCGCCACCTCGGCTTCGAGTGCGGGCGTGACCAGACCCGTAATCCCCTCGCACATGCGGGGGATGGTGCTGCCCGGGTAGTGGCCCAGCATGGTATCCCAGTTGTCCTTCAGGAACTGCCAGGCGCGCTCGCGCTGCTGGGTGTTGAGCAGCAGCTGGCGCATCAAGAAGGGCGCGTTCTGGGTGCGGACTTCGCCGTTGGTGGTCAGAACGAGCGTGCGCTCGAACAGCTCGGCCGGCTGAAAGGCGGCCAGGGCAAACAGGTAGCGCATCTCCTCCTGGGGGGTCTTGGCCGTTTTGAAGGCGGTGTAGAACTCGTCATAGTCGGCCTCGTTGCCGCTGTGGGCCACAATCGAGACCAGGGCCGGGACGAGGTTGGGATCGACCACAGCGCTGTCAGACTTGTAGGCGGCGTAGCGGGCGCGCGCCTCGGCCTGGGTGGCGCGGTCGTTACCCAGGGTGCCCAGCGCGCCCAACAGCTCTCCGCGCAGCTGACCGCTTAGCGCGTCTTCGCCGTCGGCCGGCTGCCAGCCCAGCCGCTCGATGCTGGGACCGACCAGGCTGTGAACCCGACCGTGCAGCGCCGGGCGATGGGCCGGGTCGAGCAAGCGGTCGAGATAGTGCAGCGAGCCGAGAATGGCGCTCCAGACATTGTGCTCGGTTTCGTCCTCGAACAGCAGCAGCAGATCCATATAGTCGGCCAGCGGGGTGAGACCGGCCAGGGCTGCGGCCCAGGTGTCGTTGACCAGATTAAAGCGTTCGATCGCCGACAGCTCGGTCTGGAGTGCGCCGGTCAGCCGCTGGAGCAGAGCCGGGCTGTAGCGCACCCGGTAGAAGCCGTGGCCGCCGGCGTTGACCACCACCCAGTCCGGCCGCGCCGGCAGGTCGAGGCGGACCTCGTCTTCCTCCAGCAGCACGGTGCGGGTCAGCTCCTGGTCGCCGCTCTTGGCCCGGATGAACACGGGTACCTGCCAGCGTCGGGTGGCGTCGGCCTCGGCCGGCAGATACTGGAAAATGTTCTGGGACACGACCAGCGTCGTGTCTTCGACAGCGGCCGAAATCAGGGGATGGCCAGGCTGAAACACCCACGAGTCCATCATGCTGCGGACCGGTTGGCGGGCCGATTCCTCAATCGCGTCCCACAGGTCGGTAGTCTCGGCATTCGCGTAGGCGTGCTTGCCGACATAGTTGCTGATGCCAGCTCGGAAGGTGTCCGGGCCCAGGTACTGTTCCAGCATACGCAGGACGGCGGCGCCTTTCTCGTAGGTCAGAATGTCAAACATGCCGGCCGCTTCGTCCGGATGGCGAACCGGAAACTCGATGGACCGGGTGCTCTGCAAGCCGTCGATCTGTAGCGCTGCGGCGCGTGAGACGGCAAAGCTGGTCCAGCGCTGCCAGTCGGGCTTCCAGTCGTCAACGGCCATCATCTCCATAAAGGTGGCAAACGCCTCGTTGAGCCACAGCCCGTTCCACCACTTCATGGTGACCA
>JAAXHF010000059.1 GCA_012271025.1 Deltaproteobacteria bacterium
CCCGAGGACACCCGACGCCTGCGGGACGGCGTCCGCATGGCCGCCGCCATGCTGGAGACCGAGGCCTACAGCGGAATCTGCGAGGGGCGGATCGCGCCGACCGACGAGGTGCTGAACGACGACGATAGCCTGGACTTGTGGATGAAGCGCACCGTGGGTTCGGCGAGGCACGTCTCCGGCACCTGCAAGATCGGGACCGACGACGACCCCATGGCGGTGGTGGACCAGCGCTGCAAGGTGAGGGGAATCGACGGCGTGTGGGTGGCCGATTCGTCGGTGATGCCCATAGTGCCCCGGGCCAACACCAACGCCTCCGCGATAATGATCGGCGAAAGGGTGGCCGACTGGCTGTCGTAGTTTGGCAATAGCGGTAGTCCTGGCCTTCGTATCTGCCCTCGGCTTCGCCTCCGGCAGCGTCCTGATGCGCGTTGGCACGCAGCACGTGACGCCGCCGGTGGCTACTTTCTATACGGTGCTGGTAGGAGCGGTGCTGGTGACCAGCATCGCCTTCGCGGTCAACTTCGCAGAAATCAAGACCCTGCCGCTCGAGGTCTACGGCTGGATCACCGTGATGGGGATCCTAGCCTACTGCGTCGCTCGGGTGCTGCACAATTCGGCCATCAGGATGGTGGGCGCGGCCCGATCCGTGCCCATGATCTCGCTCCAGCCGCTTATGGCATTTGGCATCGGGTTCCTGGTGCTGGGCGAGCGGCCCAATCTTCTGATCACCGCGGGCACACCCATCATCGTGGCCGGGATACTTCTGGTCCTGCTGCCCCGGCGGCAGCACAACCAGGCCATCGAGATTCGCAGGCTGGGATACCTGCTGGCCTTCGGCGGGTCGCTGGCCTTCGTAACCCGCGACGCCATCAGCCGACATGTCCTGGGTTCCCTGGCCCTGGCGCCGCCCTTCGTGGTGTCGGGGTTCGCGCTGGTCATCGGCGGGTCCATACTGTTCGCCTTCATCCACCGCGGTGTCATCAACAGCATCCGCCACCAGCCAATGCGCTACGTCGGCATCTGCTGCCTCGCCGGCCTGCTGCAGGGCATAGCTGTGGCGTCCCTGTTCCACGCCCTGAGCCGAGCTCCGGTAACCATCGTCACACCGATTTACGCCAGCCAGCCGATCATCGCGTTGGCCCTTGCGGCCGTGTTCCTCCGGCGGCTGGAGGCGGTTGACTGGGTGCTGGCCGTGGGCACGATAATGAGCGTCGGCGGCGTTATCATGGTAGTCTTGGGGGCGACGGGGTAGGATTTGCCTCTCGAGACTTCACCGCCACCCTAACCCTCGCCCTCGATGGAGAGGGAATAGCGGAGAGTCCTGTAATTTTTACTTTACTTGGAGGAACGGAATGTCTGTTGGCGTAATCGTACCGCTGCCGGCCTACAC
>JAAXHF010000557.1 GCA_012271025.1 Deltaproteobacteria bacterium
ATGGGCATGCCGCTGTACGGGCTGGACGATGTCAGCCTGCGGGTGGCCTGTTTTCAGGCTTATAACGACTGGGCGGTGGAGTACTGCAGCCACGATCCGAAACGCCTGCTGCCGCTCGGGCTCGTCACCCTGGAAGACATCGACGCCGGGGTGAAAGAGCTGGAGCGGGTCGCCAAGAAGGGCATGCGGGGGGCCATGATCTGGGCCGAGCCGCCTGCTGACCGGCCCTACAGCCACACCGACTACGATCCGTTCTGGGCTGCCGCCTCGGATCTCAACATACCCCTGTCGCTGCACATCCTGACCGGCCGCAAGGGCATGGGAGTCGATTTCTTCAAGGACAACTTGGCTCTCCAGGTCTCGACCCTGCACCACGAGGTGGAACGTTCCATCGCCGTGTTTGTCCTGGGCGGGGTGTTGGAGCGCTTTCCCAAGCTGACCATCGTGTCGGCCGAGAACGACGTGGCCTGGATGCCGTACTTCATGTGGCGGATGGATTTTGCCCACGGCCGGGTCGGTCAGGCCTCGGGCGCACCGGTCAAGCTGACGATGAAGCCGAGCGAGTACATCAAGCGTCAGGTCTACGCCAGCTTCATTGAGGAGCCGATTCTGCTGGACGGCTTCCACCGCTATGCGGCCGATAACGCCATGTGGTCGTCGGACTATCCCCACACGGCCGCCATCTGGCCGCGTTCGCAGGAGTTCATCAAAGAGACCTTCAGCGGTCTGTCGGACGCCGACCGGCAAAAGGTCGTGCACGATACCGCCGCCCGGATATACGGCATTGAATAGCGCGGCGCTTCGATAACCCTCGGTAGGGACAGCCCATTGCGGCTGTCCCTACGTATCCCCCGGTGGCTGCCCACGTCTCGGGCAACCACCGGCCCCTCCCCACCCCTCTTTCCCGTTCCCCCTTTTTCCTTGTCTTTTTGTGGTGTGCCTGATAGCGGAGAGCCGACCGCCGTGTGAGGAGGGCAACATGGTCCGGGCTTTGGACGATATCCGTATTCTCGATCTGACCCACTTCTACAATGGTCCCTACTCGACCCTGGTGCTGGGCTTCCTGGGCGCGGAAGTGATTAAACTCGAACCGCCGCGCAAGGGAGAACGGGCTCGGACGATCTTTCCCATCCCGGATACCAATCGGGAGAGCTTTCCGTTCGTCATGCTCAACTCGAACAAGAAAGGCATTACCCTCGATCTGAAAACGCCGCGCGGCAAAGAGCTGTTTCAGGAACTGGTGGAACACGTTGACGTAGTGGTCGAGAACTTTGCGGTCGGGGTCATGGATAAGCTCGGCCTGGGCTATGAGGTTCTGAAGCAGAAAAATCCGCAGCTGGTGTACGCCTCCAGCACCGGCTACGGACGCAGCGGGCCGTACAGCCAGTTTCCGGCCTTTGACCCCATTATCCAGGCCATGGTCGGGGTCATGAGCACGACCGGTTTTGCCGATGGGCCGCCGCTCAAAGCCGGGCCGCCGCTTCTGGACATGCTGGGCGGGATTCATCTGGCAACCGGTATCCTGGCGGCCCTGCACCAGCGCGACCGGACCGGCCAGGGCGTTTTTGTCGAGACCTCGCTGTTCGAGGCGGCCCTCCCTCCGCTGACGACCCAGATCTCCAGCTATATCGCCCACGGCGGCAAAAAGTACCGCCGGCCCGGCAATACGGCGCCGAATAACGCCTTTGTTCCTTACGACTGTTATCCGGCCCAGGACGGCTATGTGTTGCTGCTGTGTGCCGATGACCGTCGCTGGCGGGCGCTGTGCCGGCTGATGGGACGCGAGGAGCTGGCCGAGGATCCAGACTTCGCCACCAACGCGGCCCGCCGCAAACGGACCGACGAGGTGAACGCCATCGTCAGCACCTGGACCCAATCGCTCCCCAAACAGGAAGTGATGAACCGCTGCGGCGCGGCCGACATTACCTGTGGCGCGGTCAAAGAGGTGGACGAACTGCTGACCGATCCCCACATCCGCGAGCGCGGCATGTTGCAAGATATTGAGCACCCCCGGGCCGGCAGGATGGCCGTCCTGGGCTCCCCCTGGCGGCTGAACGACGAGCATCCGCCGATCGCTGCCCCGAGTCCGGGGCTCGGCCAGCACAACGAACTGGTCTACGGTCAGTTGCTGGGCCTGAGCGCGGGCGAGATTCAGACGCTGCGGGAGCGGGGTGTGATTTGAACCACGCTGGCCGGGCTTGCCTCACCCCATCCGGTTTCTTATCCTGAACTCCATGATTGCTCGCAAGGCGCTGCCCGCCGGCCCGAAGTCGCCCCCCGCTGTTCAGCTGTTGCACTGGATTTTTCGTCCGATTCCGTTCATGCGCGACTGTGCCCGGCGTTACGGTAGGTGTTTTACAGTCCGGCTGCCCCGGACTCCGCCGTTTGTCCTGTTCAGTACGCCTGAGACGGTCAAGGAAATCTTCACCGGCGATCCCGAGCAACTCCCGGCCGGCGAAACGCGCGAGATCCTGCGCCCCCTGGTCGGTCAACACTCCCTGCTGCTGCTCGACGGCGCACGCCATCGACACCACCGGCGGCTCATGGCCCCGTCTTTTCATGGCGAACGCATGCAGGCCTACGGCCAGGTCATGCGTGAGATGACCGACCGCAACCTTGACACCTGGCCGACCGGCCGGGCCTTTCCTGTCCATACCTGCATGCAGGAGATTACCCTGGATGTGATTCTGCGCACCGTCTTTGGCATGGACGAGGGACCCGAGCAGGGACGGCTGCGGAAATGCCTGGCCGATATGCTCACCCTGGGGGCCAACCCCATACGCCTGATTCCGTGGTTTCAGCGTCTGGTCGGCTTTTTTACCAAAGGTCGGCAGATCGCTGACCTCTTGCAGGAAATTGACGACCTCTTGTACGCCCAGATCGCCCGGCGTCGCCAACAGGGGGGAGCCGGGCGCGAGGATATCCTGTCGCTATTGGTCGAGGCGCGTGATGAGGACGGCCGGCCGATGAGCGATGAGGAACTGCGCGACGAGATGATTACAATGCTGGTTGCCGGCCATGAGACCACGGCGACCTCTCTGGCCTGGACCTTCCACTGTATTCTGGAGCAGCCCGAGGTGGTGGACAAGCTGCGGGCCGAACTCCGAGCCGTCGTCGGCTCAGGCCCGGTCGAATCGCAGCATATCGCCAAGCTCGACTATCTCGACGCGACGATCAAAGAAAGCCAGCGGGTGTATCCTATCCTGCCCATTGTCGGGCGCCTGTTGCACGAGCCCTTGCGTATTGGCGGCCAGGATCTGCCGACCGGCGTGATGGTTGCCCCGTGTATCTATCTGGCCCACCATAACCCGGATATCTGGTCCGAACCGGACACCTTCGACCCGGACCGATTCCTGGGCAAACGGGTCAGCCCGTACGAATTCTTTCCGTTCGGCGGTGGGATTCGTCACTGTATCGGCGCGGCGTTTGCGCTGTACGAAATGAAAATTGTGCTGGCTCAGGTACTGTCCCGGGCCAGTCTGCGGATCGCTCCGGGGCGTCGGGTGCGTCTGGTCCGACGCGGGATTACCTTTGCCCCGTCGCGGGGAATGCCGGTCGTGTGTGACGCGCTGGCGGCCTGAGGCAGGGCGACTCAGGATTTCTCGGCAGGTCTGCGTGCCAGCTCGGCATAGCAGTACACCAGGGCCAGCCCGCGATACGGTCGCCAGCGTTCGGCAAACGCCCGCATCTCGGCTTCGGTCGCCTTTTCGGTTTTGCCCAGCAGGCCCTGGGCCAGGTATTTGACGACGCCCAGGTCGCCGCCCGGAAACGTATCGTGGCGGGCCAGGCCGCGCAGCAGCGCGGTCTCGGCCGACCAGCGCCCGATACCTTTGATAGCGGTCAGCCGCTCGACGACTGCTTCGTCCGCCACCCCGGTCCACTCCGCTGCGGTGGCCGGGAGCGGGTCTTTTGTGGCAAAGGTCTGGCCCAGGCGGACCAGCGTACCGGCCTTGGCCGTGCTCAGCCGGAAGCTGCGCAGACCCTCCACGCTCTGGCCGGCAAATCGGCGCGGCTCTGGAAACGCGTAGTAGGTCCGCCCCCGGTAGCGCCAGCTGCGGCCGAAGCGCTCGACCAACTCTTTTTTGATCGAATAGGCAAACGTCAGGTTCACCTGTTGAGACAGGACGGCCATGACCAGGGCTTCAAACAGCGTTGGGCTCGACGTGATGCGCAGGCCGCGAAAGCGGCTCACCAGCGGTGCCAGCATCTCGTCCTTGCGCGCCAGGCGGTAGAACGGTTTGAGGTCGAGGTCGGTACACAGCATATGCCGCAGTTGCGCCTCGAACGCAGCCGTCTTGAGATCGGCTCTGGACGGGCTGCACAGTTCGACGCTGAGCCGCGGCTTTGCCAGCGTACCGACCTCCGTCACCGTGGCCAGGGCGAATTGGCGGCCGACCGCCAGCAGGCGCTGATACCGTCCGGCCTCGATAAGATCGACGTTCTCGCTCGCAAAGCGCATGAAACGCGCTGCGGTCAGCTCAAACGAGTAGGGCGCTCGTGGGATGATATCGAACGAGTGCTGCGTCTTCACGGCTTTCAGTCATGGGTGATCAGTCTGCGAGCGGCCGAGAGGGAAAATAGGCGCCATTGATGTCAGCGTCAATGGCGCCTATTCGTCGAGCGCGGCAAACCAGCAGCTTCAAACCTTGGCGCCACAGAGACGCCAGCGGGCGCTAGATGACTTCGCTGTCGCGGAATTTGGCCACATCCTCCCACGAATAGCCCAGCAGTTCGGTCAGAATTGTCTCGGTGTGCTGGCCGAACTCAGGTGCCGGCGCCTTGGGATTGCCGGGCGTCTTGCTGAGCCGGAACGGCACGCCGACAATCTGGGTCTGGCCCCAGGTCGGATGATCGTAGTCCACCACGTAGTCGTTCTCGATCATCTGCGGGTCGCTCGGCAGGTCGGCGATGCTGTTGACCACGGTGTA
>JAAXHF010000248.1 GCA_012271025.1 Deltaproteobacteria bacterium
AGTCCGCGTCGCTGGCCATAGTCCCGCTTCTGCTCGTAGTGAGGCCCTGGCATTCTCCCACTGTCAAGCCCGCGACAATCCCCAGTCCCATCTGAAGGACGCGTCAGGAGGGTGCGAGCTTCTCCCTGTTGGCCCTCCAGGGAGATAGGTAGCCCCGATGGTGTGCCGGGAGGTCAGGCAGGGGCGGGCGTGCGCGTGCATCGGTCGCGAACGGCAGATTTCCAGACACTTGCATTCATATCGTGAATGATTATCATTTATACCATGTCAAATCGCCCACTTCCCCGCCTCGTTGTTTCAAGCCTCAAGGATAGTCTCAGGGTGATGCCCACCGTGGTGGTCACCGGTGCCCGACAGGCCGGCAAGAGCACGTTGGCCCAAGAGTTGACACCCGGACACCGTCGATTTGTCACGCTGGATGATCTTGACGCGCTGGATGCCGCGCGGCGCGATCCCGACGTGCTGCTGGGCGGCAGCGAGCCGGTGACAATTGATGAGGTGCAGCGGGAGCCCGACCTTTTGCACGCCGTGAAGCAGGCGATTGATCGAGAGCGTCGACCGGGCAGGTTTCTCCTGACCGGGTCGGCCAACCTGCTCCTCATGCGGCAGGTCTCCGAGTCTCTGGCGGGTCGGGCAAGCTACTTGACCCTCTGGCCGATGACCCGGCGTGAACAATTGGGGCTGGGACGCGGCGGTGTCTGGGATGAGTTGCTGCAAGCCCCAGACGAGGACTGGGCCAAAGTGGTAGGTGCCCAACCAGACCGCCGTGAGGACTGGCGGTCGCTGGCGCGCCGCGGCGGATTCCCGACCCCGGCCCTGCACCTGGCGACGAGTGAGGAACGGGCCATCTGGTTTGACGGCTATGTGCGCACATATTTGGAGCGCGACCTGCAAAGCCTCTCGTACATTGCGGCGTTGCCCGACTTTCGCCGGTTGATGCGGGCTGCCTGCCTTCGCCTGGGACAGCTGCTCAACCAAACCGAGCTTGGTCGTGATGTGGGGCTGCCGCAGCCGACCGTACACCGGTATCTCAATTTGCTGGAAACGTCATATC
>JAAXHF010000667.1 GCA_012271025.1 Deltaproteobacteria bacterium
CGGCGCGCATCGACATGGACCTTGGTGACCAGCGGGCAGGTGGCGTCGATTACTTCCAGGCCGCGCTTTTCGGCTTCAAGGTAGTCTTCCGGCGGCGAACCGTGGGCGGAGAAAACGACCATGGCACCCTCGGGTATTTCCGCGACGCATTCGACGGTGCGGGCGCCTTTGTCCTCTAGCGACCGGACCACGAACGGGTTGTGCACGATTTGGTGTTTTACATAAACGGGGTGAGGGTACTTGCGAAGCGCCAGTTCCACAATCTCGATGGCTCGGACCACCCCGGCACAGAAACCCCTCGGGGCACTCAGAAGTACTTTCACCTTCTCCCGCCCTCGCTGGGGTCGCACGTGGCGCCCCTCAAACAACGAATCTAAACGATTCGTGCTTTATACATTCTCCACCCGCGATGCCCGAGTTGGCACCACCGGCCGATCGGCATCGTAATAGCTCGCCAGACGGTTATCCGAGCCCGGCTCAACGACCGGACGAAGCGGCCGACAGCATCACCCGGCTCCGGGCACCTGGGAGTGATCATCCTACCCGGCAATTTGGAACCCAGGGGAGGCCTGGCTTACGGCCGGCTCCCCAAGATCGCTCTCTGTCTTGTCGAATCCAACGCGGGCCGTTCCCAGGTAGCCGGCCCGCATGCTGCCGGCTACCGTCGGGCCCTTTCGCGCGGGCTGGAGCCGGATGCCATCAACAGGATCACGAGCACCAGCACCGTCAAACCGCCGACTTCCCAGGCCGGGTCGAATTCATCCGCCAGGAACTGGGCGAGAAACAGGAATACGCCGGCCTGCAGGCCTCGGTAGACATATGCCCCGCTCAGTCGGGCCAGCGAAAGCAGCATCCCGACGCCGATGTGCAGGCCGACCAGCAATGCCCCGGCCAGGGCCGGCAAAAGCAGGTCGCCGCTCAGGCCCTCGGCGAACGCGTCCGGCAGCCGGAGCTGCAAAACGTAGGCGCCGATGCCGATCCCCAGGCCCTGGCCGGCGGCCAGGGTAGGCGCCGGCTGGGTGCGGACCTGGCCCAGGATGTAGACGGTCGCGAGCGCGGCGAGCGCCAGGACCTGTCCGATCAGGATCGCGATCAGGCGCTGCGGGTGCGGATCCAAATCCGACCCCAGTCCCAGACCGATCAGAAGATCGGTCACCGCGTCGGCCACGTTGGGTTCGATCCAGACCGAATACAGCCAGGCGACCACCACGCCCGCGCCGATCGCGAGCCAGAACCCCCACTTGTCCAGGCGGGGCGGTCGAAATATGCGGGTCCAAAGCAGGGC
>JAAXHF010000106.1 GCA_012271025.1 Deltaproteobacteria bacterium
ACGTCGCCGTACATCTGCACGAAGCGCCGATAACAATCGTAGGCAAAGCGCGCATCGCCGGACTGCCGAATCACGCCCTGGACCGTGGTGTCATTGAGTCCGAGGTTCAACACCGTGTCCATCATGCCCGGCATGGACACCCGCGCTCCAGACCGGACGGACAACAGCAGGGGCCGCTTGGCGTCGCCAAAACGGCGCTTGATAATCCGCTCAATGCGCTTGAGACCGGTCCGGACCTGATTGGGCAGCTCTTCGGGATAGGTGCGCCCGTGTCCGTAATAGTAGGAGCACACCTCGGTGGTAATCGTCAGACCGGGCGGGACGGGCAAGCCTAATCCGGCCACCTCGGCCAGGTTGGCCCCTTTCCCGCCCAGCAGCCAGCTGAGGCTGGCTTTGCCGTCGGCCTTGCCGCCTCCGAATGAATACACATAGCGCTTCTCGCGGGGTTTTTTGATCCTGCCGTTCGGCCTCGGAGTGTCCATGCCGGTCTCCTGCTGTGCTCGCGATACGCTCGGCGGCGCGTGGCGCCGTTCCGGCACCGCCTGAAGCGACTTTGTCAAGAGAACAAACGAACAGCCTAGCATCCGGCCTGGGGAGGGTCAATTTCTGGGCGGCTCGGGTGCACCGGCTTCAGGGCGCATGCCCCACGCCCCCACCTGTTCCAGAAAGGCGAGTGATTTCAGCGGTCTGGTCAGGTGTTGGGACAGCAGGCGGGTGACCAGCGCCGACACTTCCTGCCTGGTCCGTGGCGATATCCCGGCCGGCGGATCGTGATACGCCCGTAAGACGGCGACGGTTTCTGGAGACAGCCGCAACAGCGTTCCGCCCTGACCATGACAGCCCGGACACAGCAGCCCGCCCAGCTGGGAAGACAGGGCGATGCCCGCGCCGTCTTGAGCCTCTTCGGCCAGGTTTGCCCCACACCGCTGGCAGGTGCTGAAGTCGGGCGCATAGCCGACTTGGCGCAGGATTTGCAGAGCGAACAGCGGGGCGAACAGCGGTGACAGCTCGGACCGGACTTCGAGCGCGCTGAGTCCGCTCAGCACGAGTTGATACAGATCCTGTCCGGCCTCACGTCCGGCGGTCATCACATCCGCCAGTTCGACGATATAGCTGGCCAGGGCAAAGCGCTCCAGGTCATCGCTCGGGCGCCGAAACGCCTGTATCAGTTCGGCGCCCAGGAGGAACAGCAACTCCTCGCTGCGACTCGGCCGAACGCGCAGCTGAATATGGCTGAACGGCTCCAGCACATTGACAAAGCGGCGTCGCGAGCGTTTTGCGCCTTTGGCAATAGCGCTGATCTTCCCCCAATCCCGCGACAGGCAGGTCACAATCTTGTCCGATTCGGCGTGGGCACGCGTCCGCAGGACGATGGCTGGGCTGCGCTCTTCTCTCATTGTGGCTAATCTCGCACCCTCATCCGCTTGACAGTCCGCAGGCGGGTTCTTAGTTTTTCTGGACACATGATTCAGGCGCTCCTTATCGGGCGTATCTCACACCATATACGAGGCGCGGCATGCAGAAAACCGACCACGACAAGAGTGAAGTGGCTGTGGAAGACAAGGATGGGCAGCAGCACGCCGAGGAGGCTGAGAGAGCGGCCCAGCAGGCACCAGCGCCTGATGCGGCTCAAACAGAGGCCGAGGCCCAGCAGGTTGACCCGACCGCAGCCGACGACCGCGCCGCACTCCAGGCCGAATTTCAGGCCGAACTCGGGCAGAAAGAGGCCGAAGCCAAGGCAAACTATGAGCTTTTTCTGCGTGAGCGAGCCGAACTGGAGAATTTCAAACGCCGTATGCAACGGGACAAGGCCGAGGCCCTGCGGTTTGCCAACGAGCCGCTGGTCCGAGACTTGCTGCCGGTGGTGGATAACCTGGAACGGGCCATTACCCACGCCCAGGGGGGTGGCAACGGCCAGCCCCTGATCGAGGGCGTACAGCTGGTCTTGCGCGCGTTTCTGGATGTTCTGGAAAAGCACGGCGTGACGCGGGTGAGCGCCACAGGCGAGCCCTTTGATCCGACCCGGCATGAGGCCGTGGCCCAGGTCGAAACCGAGGATGTGCCTCCGAATAGCGTAGCCGAGGAGCATACGCCGGGCTATAGCTTGCACAACCGTCTGCTGCGGGCCTCCATGGTCAGCGTCTCAAAAGCCCCGGCCGGGGCGACGGAGACGGAAAATGAGTCGGACGCTGCCGACGAAAAATCTGAGGACTGACGGTTGCCAAGCCGTGAGGGGGTGATTAACTAAGCTGGAGAGGTGGTGGGGAGGAGGAGGTTTTTTCGTAAGGAGACGAGGCATGGCAAAGGTAATTGGCATCGATTTAGGAACAACAAACTCGGTCGTCGCGGTCATGGAAGGCGGCGAACCGACCGTGGTCACCAATGCCGAGGGTAGCCGTATCACGCCTTCGGTGGCCGCTTTCACCGATAGCGGAGAGCGCCTCGTCGGGCAGATCGCCAGACGCCAGGCCATCACCAATCCCGAAAATACGATCTTCTCGATCAAACGTCTCATGGGCAATCGCTACCAGGACCCGATGGTCACCAAAGCCAGAGAGGTGCTGCCCTACCACGTGACCGAGTCGGACGGCGACGCCTGGGTCGAAATCCGGGGCAAGGACTACAGTCCGCCGGAAGTCTCGGCCTTTATCTTGCAGAAGATGAAGCAGACGGCTGAGGACTACTTGGGCGAAAGCGTGACCGAGGCCGTCATCACCGTTCCGGCCTATTTTAACGACTCCCAACGCCAGGCCACAAAAGACGCCGGACGGATCGCCGGCCTGGACGTCAAGCGCATCATCAACGAGCCGACCGCAGCCTCGCTGGCCTACGGTCTGGACAAGAAGACCGACGAAAAGATTGCGGTGTTCGACCTGGGTGGCGGAACGTTTGACATCTCCATCCTGGAGGTCGGCGACGGCGTGTTTGAGGTCAAATCGACCAACGGCGACACCTTTCTGGGCGGCGACGATTTTGACCAGCGGATCATCGATTATTTGGCCGACGAATTCAGGAAAGATCAGGGCGTGGATCTGCGCGACGACCGCATGGCGCTCCAGCGGCTCAAGGAGGCGGCCGAAAAGGCCAAGTGCGAGCTGTCGTCGTCCATGGAGACGGAGGTCAATCTGCCGTTTATCACGGCCGACCAGAGCGGTCCCAAACATCTGACGATGAAGCTGTCGCGGGCCAAGCTTGAGGCCCTGTGTGCCGATCTGCTCGAGCGGCTTGAGGCTCCCTGTTTGACTGCGCTGAAGGACTCCGGCCTGTCCGCCAGCCAGATCAAGGAGGTCGTCCTGGTCGGTGGCATGACCCGTATGCCGGCCGTTCAGGAGCGGGTCAAGAAAATCTTCGGCAAAGACCCCCACAAGGGGGTCAACCCTGACGAGGTGGTGGCCATCGGCGCCGCGATTCAGGGCGCGGTTCTGACCGGTGATGTCAAAGACGTACTGCTGCTCGACGTGACCCCGCTGTCGCTGGGCATTGAGACGCTGGGCGGTGTGTTCACCCGACTGATCGAAAAGAATACCACCATCCCGACCAAAAAGAGTCAGGTGTTCTCCACGGCGGCCGACAGCCAGACGGCGGTGACCATCCGTGTCCACCAGGGCGAACGGGAAATGGCCAACGCCAACAAACTGCTGGGCCAGTTCGATCTGGTCGGGATTCCGCCCGCCCCGCGTGGCATACCCCAGATCGAGGTCATGTTTGATATTGACGCCAACGGCATCGTCCACGTCAACGCCAAAGATCTCGGCACCGGCAAGGAGCAGTCGATCCAGATCACGGCGTCGAGCGGCCTGTCCGAGGACGAAATCCAGCAGATGGTCAAAGACGCCGAGGCGCACGCCGACGAGGATAAACAGCGCCGGGAGCGAATCGAAGCCCGCAACCAGCTCGACTCGCTGATCTACTCCACTGAAAAGTCGCTCGCCGACCATCGGGACGACGTTGACGCCGAGGCCGCCAAGAACATCGACGCGGCCCTGGAAAAGGCCAAACAGGTCTTGGACGGCGACGATCTTGAGGCCCTCAAGGCCGCGACCGAAGAGCTGACCCAAGCCTCCCATAAGCTGGCCGAGGCGATGTATGCCCGGGCGGCCAAGGAACAACAGCAGACCAATGCGCAGGACGGCGCGGCCGGATCGGACGGACCCCAGGCGGGCGCGAGTGGCGGAGGCCAGACAAAAGACCGGGACAATATCGTGGACGCGGACTTCGAAGAGGTTAAATAAACGGCGGCGGACAACGCGAACAAACCGTGCCTGTACGGGCCCCCACTCCGCCGCGACAGGAGGAGTGGGGGCTTTTTATTAAACGGGCAGAGGACGGGGTATGGCATCGAGAGCGGACTACTATGCACTGCTCGGGGTCAGTCGGGATGCGGGTGCGGACGACATCAAAAAGGCATACCGGAAAGCCGCCTTACAGTACCACCCGGATCGCAACCCCGGAGATAAAGCCGCCGAGGAGAAGTTCAAGGAACTCTCGGAAGCCTACCAGGTCTTGAGCGATGGTGACAAGCGCGCCCAGTATGATCGCTATGGGCACGCCGCGTTTGAGCAGGCCGGGATGGGCAGCGGCGGTTTCGATTTCAGCGGAAATTTCGAAGATATTTTTGGCGATATTTTTGGCGAC
Organism: Deltaproteobacteria bacterium; assembly: GCA_012271025.1. Next base: position 4,636 of record JAAXHF010000106.1, read on the forward strand.
TTCTTTGGCACGGGTGGCCGTGGGGGGCGTGGTCGTGCCCGCCGCGGCCAAGACCTGAGCTACAGCCTTGAGATCTCTTTTGAGGAAGCCGCCTTTGGGGCGGAAAAAACCATCTCCATCCCCCGCACCAGCGTCTGTCAGCCGTGCGGGGGGAGTGGAGCCAAACCAGGCTCCCGTCCGGTGACCTGTTCGGGCTGTCACGGGACCGGCCAGGTCCGCTTTCAACAGGGCTTCTTCACCATCGCCCGGACGTGTAATCAGTGCGGCGGACAGGGTTCGGTGGTGACCGACCCCTGCCCGACTTGTCACGGCGGCGGCTCGGTCCGCAAGACCTCGACCCTGCAGGTGAAGATTCCGGCCGGGGTTGATACGGGCTCCCGTCTCAAACTGCGGGGGGAGGGCGAGTACAGCCCGGCGGCCAGCGCTCCCGGAGATCTGTACGTCTTGATTCGGGTGCGCGAGCACCCGCTGTTCGAGCGGGCGAATACCGAGGTGGTGTGTGAGGTGCCGATCAACTTTCCGCAGGCCGCGCTCGGAGCGGACATCGAGGTGCCGACGCTTGAGGGCAAGCTCAAGATGAAGATTCCGGCCGGAACCCAGTCGGGCAATGTGTTTCGTCTGCGCGGCAAGGGCATTGTCGATCTGCGCGGCGGCGGCCGTGGCGATCAACTCGTGCGGGTGACGGTGGAAACGCCGCGTAAATTGACCGGCCGCCAGCGGGAGCTGCTCCAGGAGTTTGCCGAGCTTGACGGAGCGGATGGTCATCCGCAGAGCCGCGGCTTTTTTGACAAGGTCAAGGAACTCTTTGGCTGAGCCGGTCGCGGACCGACGAGAGCAGCGCCGATGCAGATTCGCGACCTTGGGGAGTTCCCGTTCATCCGCCGTCTGCGCGGGCGCGTGGCTGCCGACCCACGCGTCACGCTCGGTATGGGCGACGACTGCGCGGCGCTCAGTCTGTCCGGCACGACCCTGCTGACCACCGATGCCCTGGTCGAAAACGTCCACTTTCGGCGCGAATGGACCTCCTTTGTGAGTCTGGGGGCAAAGGCGTTTGCGGTCAATGCCAGCGATATCATTGCCATGGGCGGCGAACCGACTTTCGCCCTGCTCAGCCTGAGTACGCCCCAGGATGATCGGGTCGAAGATCTCGACGCCTTCTTTGACGGTTTTCTGGCGGCGGCTGGCGAGCGACAGGTCGCCCTGATTGGCGGCAACATGAGCGCCGGGCCGTGTCTGACGGTGTCGGTCACCCTGCTTGGCCGCGCGCCGCACGGGATTGTGACCCGGTCCGGAGCGCGGGTCGGTGATGACGTGTATGTCACCGGCAGCCTGGGTGACGCGGCGCTGGGCCTGCGGCTCTTCCAGGACGGTCGGGATGACGCCGTCGCCCAGGGCCCCAAAGGCCGCTTTGTGCGTCCGCAACCGCGTTTTGAGGTGGCCCGAGCCATGACCGCCCAGCGCCTTGTCAGCGCCATGCTGGATGTGAGCGACGGGCTGCTCCAGGATCTGGGTCATTTGTGCGAAGAGAGCCGGGTGGGGGCACGCATCGAGGCGTCCCGGCTGCCTGTGTCTGATGCCTACCGCAGCCTGCTGGGGCCCGGAGCCTGGGATCTGGCGCTGACCGGCGGCGAAGACTATGAGCTGCTGTTCTGTGCCCCGCCCGCCCGGCGCGATGCGCTGCGAGCGGTGGTCGAAACCTGTGGCTGTGCGGTGACCCGGATTGGAACGATTGTCCCCGAGCGGGACGGCAGCCGGGTGGTTGACGCGGCCGGTCAGCCGTATCTTCCAACACAGGTCGGCCACGATCATTTCCGCCGCGCCTGATAGCCTGGATCGCTATGGATACCGCGCGTTTGCACGACTTATTGTCCCGGGTCAGCAACGGACAGGTGGCGGTTGAGCAGGCCGTCGAAGCGCTGAAAACCCTGCCCTTTGAAGACCTCGGCTTTGCCCGGGTCGACCACCACCGCCGGCTGCGCACCGGACTCCCCGAGGTCATTTTCAGTCCGGGCAAGACTGTGGACCAGATCGCTGCGATTGCCCGGCGCCTGAGCGCCGGCGGCCACCATGTGCTGATGACCCGGCTCGAGGCTGACCGGGCGGACGTGCTACGCGGCCTGCTACCGGCCCTGCGCTACTACGCCGAGGGCCGGCTGGCCAGCCTCGGACAGCCGCCCAACCCGCCGCCCGAGCAGGGCAGTCTGCTGGTCGTTGCGGCTGGGACGGCCGATTTCCCCGTTGCTGAAGAGGCTGCGGTATCGGCCGAACTGTTGGGCAACCAGGTCGAACGTCTGTACGATGTCGGGGTTGCGGGCCTGCACCGCCTGCTCGACAGCCTCGACCGGATCCGGGCGGCCAGCGTGTTGATTGTGGTGGCCGGCATGGAAGGCGCCCTGCCGAGCGTCGTCGGCGGACTCGTCGAGCGGCCGGTCATCGCCGTGCCGACCAGCGTCGGCTATGGCGCCAGCTTTCAGGGTCTCGCCGCCCTGCTGACCATGCTCAATTCGTGCGCAAGCGGCATCACCGTGGTGAATATTGATAACGGCTTTGGCGCTGCGGCCGCCGCAACGCTGATGAATCGCCTGACGTGTCAGCCAAACCCACGGACCTGATCCAAGGCCGGGCAAAACGCGCCTTGCAGGTCGGCTCGCTGACCTCGGCGGTGGGCGGCAGCTATGCCTGGCACGCCCTCACCCGGCTCTTCCAGTCCGCGGACAAAAACGAGCAGGCGCTGTTCGCCCTGCACCTCAAGAATGCGCTGCGTGTTGTCGAGCGTTCGCGCGAACTGCGCGGGGCGTTCATGAAGCTCGTCCAGATGCTCAGCATGCGTGGCGACCTGCTGCCGTCTGAAGTGATCGACGTCCTGTCGATTGTCCAGTCGTCTCTTCCGCCAATGGACTACACCCTCATCCGTGGGCAGCTCAGGGCAGAACTCGGGGCCTGGCCCGAGCAGCTGTTCACCCACTTCGAGCCCGAGGCATTTGCCGCCGCCTCGCTCGGTCAGGTTCATCGGGCGAGGCTCAGGAACGGCCGGCAGGTGGTCGTCAAAATCCAGTATCCCGGCGTGGATAAGACCGTTGAACAAGACCTCAAAAACATGCAGGCGCTGCTCCGGATGTTGACCCTGCTGACCCGCGATGTCCTGCGCCAGCCGTTTGAGATGGACGAGATCTACGACGAGATGGCGGCGCGGCTGCACGAAGAGCTTGACTATGTGCACGAGGCCGAGAACATCAGGCGCTTCCGGCGTCTGTTTGCCGATGACGACGAGCTGATCATCCCCCGGGTGTTCCCCAAGTTTTCGTCCCGCCGGGTGCTGACCATGGACTATGTGGACGGCTACACCTTCCAGGACATTCTGGCCCCGGGCGTGGACAAGGACCTCAAGGACTGGGTGGCGATCAAATACTTTCAGATCACCTGGCGCCAGATTTTTGACTTCGGCGTGCTGCATACCGATCCCCAGCCGGGGAATTATCTGGTGACCTATCACCCCAAGATCAGCATGCTCGATTTTGGCAGCGTGCGGATCTTTCCTCCGGCCGTTCGGCGGTCCTATCTCACCTTGGCGCGGGCTATTGTCGAGCGCGACGAGCAGACCATGGCGGAGTGTTTTGTCGCTCTCGGCTTCCTGGACGCCGGCGTTGATCCGGCCCCGCTGGTCCAGATCATGTATCTGATCTTCGAGCCGGTACTGGAAGACCGGGTCTATGACCCCCACGACTATCATTCGGCCGAGAAGAGTATGGCGGTCACGGCCCTGAGCCTGGAGCACCGCATTTTCAACGCCCCCGGCCACCGCCTGTTTCTGGTGCGCGCCCTGCTCGGTCTGGAAGCCTATGTGCAGCAGTTCCGCACGATAACGAACTGGCACCGGCTGTTCTGGGAGTCCATCGAGCGGAGCGAGGCTGCGCAGAGCAACTCCCCGTCAGCCGAGGCATGAGGCGACCTATGCCTGGTCTATCTCCCCGCTTGTGGAGAAGCGCCGCTGGAAAGTCTCCAGCGCCTGCTGGTGACCGGCCAGGATCAGGGTGTCGGTGGCTTGCAGGGGCTGGTCAGGCTGGGGCAGATAATCACGTGAGCCTGAGTTCGCGGGTGTCCGCACGGCCAGGACGGTCACGTCGTACTGGGCGCGCAGGTCGAGGTCTTTGAGCGTTCTGCCGCTGAATGCCGGGGGCAGACGGAGCGGCACAACGGTGTACTGGGGCGGGAGAGTGAGCGCACCACGGCGCTGGGTCGAATCAATGGGCACGGTGCCCAGAAACTCTTTGCGCAAGACCTCGCGGTTATACAGGTCAATCACGTCTTGCTGGGCAACAACGCCGACGACCTTGCGTGCCGAGGCCGAGTCAACAACCGGCAGACGTTCGGTGGCATTGCCGCTGAACTTCTCCAGGCACTCGGCCAGCGTTTCGCCGGGATGGGTCATGGCCGAGACGGGGTGGGCCACATCGCGGGCAATGATCAGTCCGTCGAGCCCTCCCTCGCTCAGAAAGCCCTTGATATCGTGGAGATGAATCACCCCGCTCAGCCGTGCCTCGTGATCAACCAGATAGTAGTGTGGTTCTTGGGAGTCCAGAAAGGAATCGACCAGTTCCTGAAACGGGGCTTCTTGGGGCAGGGTCGGGGCCGGGCTGCGCATGACATCCGCCACCTGGAAGGACTGCATGACCGTCTCTTCCCGTCCCCGCAGCAGAGAGATGCCCTTGCGCGCGAGTTTCAGCGTATAGATGGAGTGGCTGTACAGATAACGGGCAGTGACGGTACTCAGGGTACACGCCACCATCACCGGCAGAATAATATGATAGTCCCCGGTCAGCTCAAACAGCATGAGAATCGCGGTGACCGGAGCGTGGGTCGTGCCGGCCACGACCGCCCCCATGCCGACCATGGCATACGCCTCGGGTTCGGCCGTCAGGCCGGGCAAGACGGCGTGAACGACCTGCCCGAACAGGCCCCCGGCCACCACGCCCAGAAACAGGGATGGGGAGAAGATGCCACCCGACGCACCCGAGCCCAGGGTGGTGCACGTGGCAATGAGCTTGATGCCGAACAGCAGGGCCAACACCTGCCAGTCGGTCGCTTCGTGCAGCAGACGATACATGGCCTCAAAACCCGTCCCATACACCTCGGGCCAGTACAGCAGCAGGACGCCAACCAGCAGACCGCCGACCGTTGTCCGCAGGGCGGGTGGAATCGGGCTGTTTTCAAACAGGTCCTCGCTCTTATACAGGACGCGAATGAAGATCACGGCCACCAGTCCCATCAGAATTCCCAGCAGGGCATACAGCGGCACCTCGCCATAGTGCACCAGGGAATACTGGGGAATCTGAAAGGCCGGGACATTGCCCATATAAGCGCGCGAAACCGCAGTCGCCAGCACGGACGAGAGTACGATGGGCGCAAAGGCGGGTACGGCAAAATTGCCCAGAATGACCTCAAGGGCAAAGAATGCCCCGGCGATCGGGGCGTTAAAGGTCGCCGCAATGCCGCCCGCCGCTCCACAGCCGACCAGCGTCCGCACCTGGTCCGGCGACAGCCGCAGCAGCTGTCCGCAGCTCGACCCCAGGGCCGAGCCGATCTGAATGACAGGGCCTTCACGTCCGGTCGAGCCGCCCGTGCCGATCGTCACCGCCGACGCCACGGCCTTGGCCAGCGCCACCCGGGCGCGGATGATGCCGCCCCGCAGAGCCACGGCCTCCATGACCTCCGGCACGCCGTGCCCCTTGGCCTCAACCGCCCAGCGGGTGACAATCGGGGTGACGAGCAGACCGCCGATAGCCGGCAGACACAGCTTCCAATACCACGGCAGGGTCGGCAGGATGGCCAGCGGAGAGGTCGAGCCGAGGGCGATGCGCTGGACGAGGTGCAGCAACTCGTGAAAGCCGATGGCCACCACGCCGACCAGCAGCCCGACCACACACGCCAGCACGATGTTGGCGCCCTGCTGACGGGTTTGCAGCAGGCTGAAGAGTTTGCGGCTCAGACTGGGTTGGGGAGGAGCGGCCTCGGCCATGACTCATTGTGTGCTATACGGCTCGGCTTGTCCACTTTGCAGGCCAACGCTTGACTTTCTCGGGCGAGCGTTTACCCTGATTGCCCGCCGGGAGGAGGTGATGACCCCATGGCAGGTGTTCGAGTCAAAGAAAACGAACCCATCGAAAGCGCTATCCGTCGCTTTAAGAAGCAGTGCGAGAAGGCTGGTATTCTCCAGGAACTCAAAAAACGCGAACACTATGAAAAACCGAGCGTGCGCCGCAAACGCAAAGCCGTGGCCGCCAGAAAACGCGCTTTGCGTCGGGCCAGCCGTTCGTTCTACTAAGCCTCACCGCGCCGCCCCGTCCGTGTCGCGTCTCTCCACACCCACCCGAGTCCGGGTGGGTGTTTTGCTTTACGCGGGACAGGGCAGCTGTCATACTGCACCCTGACTGAGAGGCCGCCGACATGGCAGACCGGATTCCTGAGGCCAGTTTGGCCGAGATCCGCGCCCGGATCAGTATTGTTGACGTGATCTCGGGCTATGTCGCTCTGAGCAAATCGGGCCGCAACCATATGGGTCTGTGTCCGTTTCACGCCGAGAAGACCCCCTCCTTCAGCGTCCACGAAGAACGCGGATTTTTTCACTGCTTTGGCTGTAACGTCAGCGGCAATGTGTTTACCTTTGTCTCCAAGATCGAGGGCCTGACGTTTCCCGAAGCCGTGCGCCGCCTGGCCAAACAGGCCCGTGTAACCCTGCCCCAGAACCGTGACCCCCAGGCTCAGGAACGCGCCCGTCTGTACCGTCTCAACGAGCTGGCCAGCGTCTATTTCCAACGCTGTCTGGCCGGTCCGGACGGGGGCGAGGCGCGCCACTATCTGGCCCAGCGCGGGCTTGAGCCCGCCATCGCCAACCAGTTCCGGCTGGGCTTTGCTCCGCCCGGGCGCGATGGCTTGGTCCGTTTTCTGACCCAGCAACGGGCCGACCTCGGCCGGGCCGCGCGGCTCGGGCTCATCGGCCAGCAGGAGCGGGGCGGCTATTACGACAAGTTCCGCCATCGTCTGATGTTTCCGATTACCGATGTGGTCGGCCAGCCGGTCGGCTTTGGCGGGCGGCTGCTGCCCCAGGCCGAACAGGTCCGGTCGGCGTCACGCCGGCCGCTGCCCAAATACATCAATTCGTCGGATTCACCGGTGTATAAAAAAGGGGCGCTGGTCTACGGCTTGGCCCAGGCCAAGGCCGCCATCAAAAGCTGTGAACGCGCCCTGCTCGTGGAGGGCTATATCGACCTGCTGGCGCTTGTCCAGCACGGTCATGCCGAGACGGTTGCCGTCCTGGGAACGGCCCTGACCGTTGATCAGCTCAGGCAGGTGCGTCGTTTCAGCCGCGAGGTCTACTTCTTTTTTGACGGCGACGAGGCTGGCCGACGGGCGGCAACCCGCGCCTACCCCCTGTGCCTGGAGGCCGGTGTGAACGGCCGGGGCATTTTCCTGCCCCAGGCCGAGGATCCGGACTCCTTTGTCCGCGGGCACGGACAGGCTGGGCTGGACAGCCTGATTGAGCGGGCCGCGTCGCTCCAGGATTTCTACCTGCGTCGTCACGCTCTGCCCCCCGGGGCCTCGGCTTTTCAGCGAGCTCAGGCCGCCCGCGACGCGCTGTCCGAGCTGAACCCGAGCGATGCGCTGCTGCGCGGCGCGCTGCTGACCCGGGTCGCCCAGCATTTCGGGGTCAACGAAGAAGAACTCCGCCGTTCGGCAGCCGACGCCCGTCCGTCCCCAGCCGCGTCGCCCCAGATCCGGCCGCGTCGCCAGCCCGCCTCCTCGCCCCAGGCGGCGGCCGAGACAGAGCTGTTGTATCTGCTGCTGACTGACCGCCGGCTCGCCCTGCGGGCCGCCAGCGAGGGCATTGTCGTGGCGTTCCAACACTGGGGAGCGCTGGCCACCCGTATTGTGGCGGCCTGGCAGGAACACGACCAGATCGATGTCGGGAGCGTGCTCGACACCCTACCTCAGGAATTGGAGGGCTTGGCTGATCGGGTCAGTCAGGACGATGTCCACGGGCCGTCCGAGCAGGACATGGATCAGCGGGAACAACTGTTTGTCGATTGTGTGCGGCGTCTGCAAACCACCCAGCGGAAATCTGCCCGCGAGCGGCTCCAGCAACAGATTCGGGAAGCCGAGTCGAGAGGCGATGACGAGGCCGTCCGTCGCGGTCTCCACCAGCTGCAGCAGCTGGGGTAAGAAAGGACGAACCGGGGCGAGTAGTAGGCAGAGTCCCAGGCGTATGATATGGAGGAGCGCAAACAGAGTTCGGGTGATTCCGGGGCCCATAGCTCAGTTGGTCAGAG
>JAAXHF010000177.1 GCA_012271025.1 Deltaproteobacteria bacterium
GCCGTCAAACTGCTGTCGGTGACGGCAGGTCTCCTGCTGGCCATCTGCATCAGCTTGGCAGCGCGGCTCGATACAGGCTATCCGCCTGGCATTGAGCCGCAGCCGTTCGCGCCCCTGCTGGGCTTGCCGGCGCCCGGCTTCGAAATCACCGGGTTGGACGGCGGCTCAATCTCTCTGCACACCTTGACCACCGCGGCCAAGAACGAGGCAGGTGTGCTGTTCTTCACCAATTCGGCCTGCCCGGCCTGTGACGCGACCTATCCGGCTTTGAAGCGGGCTGCGGCACAGCTTCCGGTCCTCGTGATCGGCGTCGGCGTGGAGGAGGACCTTCGGACCAAGCTGGCCCAGCACGGGTTAGAAGTGAGCGCGGGTTATGACAGCCAGTTCGAGGTGGGCAATCGGTACGGCGTGCAGGTCCATCCGAGCACTCTGCTGATCGACGGGGACGGGGTCGTGCTCACCGCGGCAATAGGGGAGCGCAGTGTCGACCGGATTCTGCAAGAGTGGCAGGACAGGAGAGGAGAGCGGCGGTAATGGACAGCCACTACAAGAGGGTCATGATGGGTGGCGGGCTGGGAATCGCGCTGCTGGTGGGCATGATGATGAAGGAAACGCCCGAAGAGTCGCGCGTGCAGCGCACGGTTACGGTTCAGGAAGGGCACAGTCACGAAGGGGGCCCCGGGCACGAATTGCTGGCTGAGGGGACCGCAGCGCCCGACTTCCGCCTCCCGATGACGGACGGCAAGACCCTGGGCCCGGAGGATCTCAGAGGGTCGTACTCGATTCTCCTATTCGTGACTCCGACCTGTCCGTACTGCAAGGAGTTGAAAACGCGGTTGCTCGATCGGGATGTGCCGGTGAAGGACCGCCTGATCTTTATCACCCCGGGCGGCGTGGACCCCGAAAAACTGAGCGCCGAGCAGCGGAAGGTAGAAGCGCATGTCGCGGCCGCCTTTCCCGTGTTGAGTGACCGCTCCCGGACAATCGCCGGTGAGTACAACGCGGCTGCGGTGCCGACCGCGTACCTGCTCGACGAGGAGGGGAGGATTGCCGGGGCCGGCCTCGGCGTGGAAGAGGGCATGGCGCTGGTGGAACGGCTGCTGGAGAAGTCGTCGTGACGCTCTACGACGATCCGGTCTTTCTCACCGAAGTCGTCATGCTGACGGCGCTGCTATCGGCGGGGTTCTACCTGAGCTACACCGACCTGTCGGTGCGGCTCGTTCCGAATCGGTACACCTTCGGGCTGCTCCTGATCGGCATCGCCGGACAGCTGATCATGGTATCGCTCGAGGTCACGACCCTGAGTCGGGTTGTGGCTTTGCTTCTGACCGGTCTGGTCCTGGCCCTCGGCCTGATGGTCTTCGGCTTCTGGGCGCCCGGCGACGCCCGGTTCTACTGGGCGGTGGTTGCTGCCCTGCCCCCCACGCTGTGTCCGAGCGCCGATCCTTTCTCTTTCCACGCTGCCCCGGTGGCCCTGATCCTGAACACTCTGGCTTGTAACCTGTTGGTGTTGTTGCTGGTCCCGTTCTGGCAACGGCAGTGGCGGGCGGAGGGAAGCGGAGAAGGAGTGAAACCCGAGCTCTTTCGCGCCGCCGTTGGGCTGGCAGGTATGACCGGGCTGACCCTGGCGTTCTCGGTGATCGCAATGGAAAGGCCGCTGTCGTACCTCGAGGCCTTCGGTGGGGTCGTGATCGGATACCACGTGATGGAGAAACTGCTGAAGGCCCCCTAC